>CALWNS010000184.1 GCA_944382805.1 uncultured Gemmiger sp.
CGAACCTCCCGGTCAAAAAAGCCCCCAGGCGGTTGGGCAGCAGGATGAACAGGCACACGGCCGTGAACACCGCGCCGACCAGCGTAAAAATAGCGCCCACAAGGGTCATTACAAATTTCATGGGGGACCCCCTTTTCCCTTATTTGCCCACACAGAAGGTGGAAAATACTTCGTCCAGCGTGGCTTCGCCCGCGTCCTCGCCGGTCAGCTCGGCCAGGGCGCGCTGCGCGTCGGCCAGGCAGACGCCGGCGGCGTCCGGCCCCAGGCCCTGGCGCTGGCTTTCGATGGCGGCGGCCAGCGCGTCGCGTGCGGCGGTGGCGGCCGCCAGCTGGCGCGCGCTGCACAGCGCCGCCGCGCCGGTGTCCACGTGGGCGGTGCCCAGCAGCCGGGCCACCGCGCCGGCCAGCACGTCCCGGCTGGCCGGGTCCTTGGCCGTCAGCGGCAGCAGCGCGCGGAAGTACGGGCGCAGCGCCTGTTCCTGCGCGGCCAGCGCGTTTGGCGGCGGCTGCAGGTCCTGCTTGTTCAAAACGGCCAGGGCGGGCCGCCCGGCGCAGCGCGCGGCAATGGCTTTGTCGTCCTCCGTCAGCGGCGCGCCGGCCTCGAACACGGCCAGCACCAGCCCGGCTTCATCCAGCTTGTTCCAGCTGCGGCGGATGCCCTCGGCTTCAACGGCGTCGCCCTGCGCGCCCACATCCCGCACACCGGCCGTATCGAACAGGTTCAGCCGGATGTCCCCCAGCTGTACGGCCTGCTCCACCACATCGCGCGTGGTGCCGGCCACCGGCGTCACAATGGCCCGGTCAAACCCGGCCAGCAGGTTGAGCAGCGTGCTTTTGCCCACGTTGGGCCGGCCCAGCAGCACGCAGTCCACGCCGCGGCGCAGCACCGCGCCCGCGCCGTAGCCGGCGATCAGGGCGTCCAGCTGCGCTTTGGCCGCGCCCAGGGCGGCGGTCAGCTCGCCGGGGGCCAGTTCGGGCACGTCCTCCTCCGGGTAATCGATCCAGGCGGTCAGGTGGGCGCTCAAGGTTTGCAGCCGTTCCCGGATGCCGCCGATCGTTTTGGCCAGCGCGCCGTCCAGCGCGGTCTTGGCCAGCGCCGCGCCCTGGCGCGACCCGGCCGCAATGATCTCCATCACGGCCTCGGCCTGGGTCAGGCTCAGCCGGCCGTTGACCACCGCGCGGCGGGTGAACTCGCCGGGGCCGGCCGGCGCGCAGCCCGCCAGGTACAGCGCCTCCAGCAAGCTTTCCGCCATGGCGGAACCGCCGTGTACCGAAAGCTCGATCACATCCTCGCCGGTATAGCTGTGCGGCGCGCGGAAAAACAGGGCGATGGTCTCGTCCAGCTCCTGCCCGCGCAGCACAAAATGCCCCAGCAGCGCCGTGTAGCCGTGCGCGGCGCGCACGGACCGTTCCCGGTGCAGCGGCCGGAACACTTTTTCCACCGCTTCGTAAGCCTGCGGGCCGGACACCCGCACCACGGCGATGCCGCCCGGCCCCGGGGGCGTGGCCAGTGCGCAGACGGTTTTTTCCAGTTCCACGCCGCAACCCTCCTTGCACAATTTTACAGTATAAGGATAGCACAAAACTCCATCCGGGGCAAGAATTTTGCGTCTTGCGCCGACGGGGGGCGCTCCTGTAGAATGGGAAAGAGAGACTTTAGGGGCAAGGAGGCTAATTTTATGCGAACACAGCTTGCGCAATACGCCCTGGGCGGCCTGGCCGCCCTTTACCGCCGGGAAGCGGAAAGCGGCACGGTCGAACTGCTGCTGGTGCCGGAAGGCTGGCAAGACAAGGTCGTGCGGCAGGACTGCGCCGCCGCGCCGCTGGCGCAGGCCAAACTGGCGCAGGATGATATGCCGCCCGGCTTCAGCGGCGGACGCACGCTGCAAAACAGCCCTACCACGCTGGCGTTGGCGTATGCCGGGCAGACGGCCAAGCGGGCGCAGGGCCGCCTGACGGTGGAAACGGTGCTGCACGACCCGCGCGGGCTGCGCGCCGTGCATACCCTGACCCTGTTTGACGAGAATCCGGCGGCCGAGATCGTGACCCGCTACGAAAATAACAGCGGCGAACCGGTCACGCTGGAGCTGCTCACGAGCTTTACGCTGGGCAGCCTTTCTCCGTTTGCCGAAGGCCTGGCCCCCGGCACGCTGCGCATCCACCGGATGCGCGCCAACTGGAGCGCCGAGGGCCGCCTGGTCACCGAAAATGCCGAGGACCTGCAGCTGGAACCCAGCTGGTCCTGCCATTCGGTCAACAGCCTGCGCTTCGGCTGCGTGGGCAACTACCCTGTGCAGGGCTTTGTGCCGTTCTGTGCGGTGGAGGACACGGCCCACGGCGTGACCTGGGCCGCCGCCACCACCCAGGGGTACAGCTGGCAGATGGAGCTGACCCGCCAGGACATGGGCCTGCGGTTTGCCGGCGGCCTGGCCGACCGGGAGTTTGGCCAGTGGTGGAAAACGCTGGCCCCCGGCGAGAGTTTTACCGCGCCCAAGGCCGTCGTTACCGCCGTGGCGGACGGCGTGGACCGCGCGGCGGAAGTGTTGGCCGAAAACACCCGCCGCGCCATCGAGCCGGCCCTGCCGCCCGCCGAGCGCGGCCTGCCGGTGCTGTTCAACGAATTCTGCGCCACCTGGGGCCAGCCGACCGAGGCCAGCGTGCTGGCCCAGCTGGCGGCGCTCAAAGGCCGGGGCGTCGGCGTGTATGTGATCGACGCCGGCTGGTTTGACGAGGATCCCTTCAGTGACGATACCCGCCTGGGCCGCTGGGAGGTCAGCCGCAAAGCCTTCCCGCACGGGCTGGCCCCGGTGGCGCAGGCCGTACACGCGGCCGGGATGCAGCTGGGCATCTGGTTCGAGTTCGAAGTCGTCAGCCGCGGCGAACCGGAGCTATTCGGACGCACGGCCTGGCAGCTCAAGCGGGACGGCCGGCCCATCACGGTGGGCTGCCGCCGCTTTTGGGACTTCCGCGAACCGGCCGTGGTCGACTACCTGGCCGGCCGCGTGATCGAATTTTTGCGCCGCGAAGGGATCGACTATATCAAGATCGATTACAACGAGGCCACCGGCCCCGGCTGCGACGGGGTCGAAAGCCCCGGCGAGGCGCTGCGCGCGCACCTGGAGGCCGTGCGGGCGTTCTACGCCCGCCTGCGGCGCGAACTGCCGGGGGTGACGCTTGAGCTGTGCGCATCGGGCGGGCACCGGCTGTGCCACAGTTTTTTGGAACTGTCCTGCATGGCCAGCTTTTCGGACGCGCACGAATGCGACGAAATTCCCATCATCGCGGCCAATATGCACCGCATCCTGCTGCCGCGCCAAAGCCAGATCTGGGCGGTGGTGCGCCCGGAACAGCCGCTGCAAAAGCTGTACTACCAGATGTGCAGCGCCCTGCTGGGGCGGCTGTGCCTTTCCGGCTATGCCGAGACGTTCCGCCCCGATCAGTGGGCGGTCATCGGGCAGGCAATCGAATTTTACCGCGCGGCGGCGCCGGTCATCGACCGCGGGCGCAGCCGGCGGTATGGCCCCGCGGTGCTTAGCTACCGCGCGCCGGCCGGCTGGCAGGCCGTGGTGCGCCGGGGCGAACGGCAGACGCTGGTGGTCGTGCATACCTTTGCCGGCGCGCCGGAAAGCATCGCCCTGCCGGCGGCGGGCAAGATCGCGCGCGCCTTTCTGCGCCCGGACGTGGCCGCCGGCGCGCAAAACGGCGGCGTGATCCTTACCGGTTTGCGGGACTTTGACGCCGCGGCGCTGCTGCTGGACCACGAAACGGCGGGGGAGGGGTGCGTGTGCTGACCGGTTTTGCGCTGCTGCTGGCCGCCGGGCTCTGCCAGGGCAGCTTTGGCCTGGGGTATAAAAAATACGGCCCGTTCAGCTGGGCCGCGTTCTGGGGCGTATACAGCGCGCTGTGCGCCGCCGTGGCCGCCGGGGCGGCCTGGGCGCTGGCCCCGCGGCTGTGGCAGCTGCTGGGGCAGGGCGGCTCCCTGGCCTTCCCGGTGTTCTGCGGGATGCTGTGGGGGCTTTCGGCGGTGGCGTTTTCCAAGGGGATCGGCCTGATCGGGATGTCGATGGTTTACGGCGGCGCCATGGGGCTCTCTACCATCGTCGGCTCCGTCTCGCCGCTGCTGCTGCGCGGGGCGCTGCCCACCGGGGCGGCCGCGGCGCTGTTTTGGGGCGGGCTGGCTATTACGCTGGGCGGCGTGGCGGTCATTACGGCGGCCGGCGTCCGGCGCGACGGCGGGGCCAAAAGCTCGGCGCTGGGCATTGTGCTGTCGGTGCTTTCCGGCGTTGGCTCCGGCGCTATGAACCTGGGCTTTTCGGCCACCGGGGCGCTGGGCCGGGCGCTTGCGGACGCCGGCTGTTCGTTTGCGGCGGTGTCCGCCGCGCGCTGGCTGCCGGTGCTGGCGGGCGGCTGCGCGCTGGGCGTTTTGTGGTGCGTGGGCGAACTGACCGTCAAGCGCGGCTGGCCCACGCTGACCGCCCGGGGCAGCCTGCGCCGCACGGGCGTTCTGTTCGGCGTGAGCCTGGTCTGGTACGCGGCGCTGCTTTTGTACGGCCTGGCGGTCGAACACCTGGGCGCCATGGGCCAGACGGTCGGCTGGATC
>CALWNS010000185.1 GCA_944382805.1 uncultured Gemmiger sp.
CCGAAATGCGCGGCAAGCGTTGCCAGCTTAAAATTGCCGACTCCGCTGACCTTGCGGCGCGCAAGGCTCAGCAAGTCCACGCTGCGGTTCGCCGGCATCGGCCGGCCGGCCCGCTGGCAGGCCGCGCGCAAAAACGCCATATCGAACGAAAGGTTGTATCCGACCAGTTTGTCCCTGCCGACAAACGCCAGGAACCGCTCCAAAGCCTGCTCCGCGGCAAGGCCCTGCTCTTGCAGCAGGGCGTCCGTGATGCCTGTCAGCTCTGTGATCGCCTTGGGCAAGGGGCGCTGCGGGCGGACCAGGCAGCTGAATTCCTCTTCCCTGCCGCCGTCCAGGCGGAGCGCGCCAAACTCAATGATCTCGTCCCGGTCCGGCTGCAGGCCGGTGGTCTCCAGGTCGATCAGCACAACGCGTTCCCCGACGCGGGGCTTGGCCCCCGCCCGCCGGGCCGCCATCTGCCGTTTGGCTGCCTTACTGAACCCCGGCTTCAATGCCCGGTCCTCGGCTGCGCCTTGCGGCAAAGGCCGGCGCATAAGCTTGATCCCGTCAAGGTCCACCGGCGTCCAGGCTGTATTGTGCACCCGGAAATCCATTTTTTGCTCGCCGTTGGTGGTGTAGACCATTGTGGCGCGGCCTGTCTGCAAATTTTGGCAGACGCGGTCCCAGAGCGCGTCGCGCACGCGGCTGCTGAGCTGGCCGACATACACGCCGGTGTTGATCTCGCACAGCCATTTGGACAAGTCCCCGCGCAGGCGGGGCGGGCAATCGGTCATGGTGATGACAATGATGGCGCATCCCCCTCCTCCGCTTCAAAATAGCTGATGCCGTTGGCCACCGTCCCCAGCCGGTCGTCCCACAGGTAGACGGTCTCCTCCGGCGTTTCTTCGTCTTGCAGCAGCCAGCGGATATCGTGGACCATGCGTTCCAAAACATGGTGCTCCACCATGGCGTCGCGCACGCGGCGGCGCACCACGGCCGGTAGATCCTCCGGGTCTTCCGCCGCCACCCGGAAAGCGATGGGGATGGTGACCTCCGCCTTGTACAGATCGGCGATATCATAGACAAAAGAGCCTTCGTGCCCCACATGGACAAACCCCAGCCCCGGCGCGCAACCCAGCGCCATAATGACCGCGTGGGCCAGCCCGTACAGGCAGGCGTGCCCGGCCGAAAGTGCCTGGTTTACCTTGTCGCCGGCGGAAAAATCGTCCGGGCTGTACAGCCGGCCGTTCCAGGGCACGCCGCTTTCCCTGGACGCCTTGCGGTAGACGCTCCGCACCCGGCTGCCCTCGCGGCCGCGCAGCTGCTGCATGGTCAGGCGGGAGACGTCCTCCCCCGGGAAGCGCAGCTGGTACATTTTGCGCACAACGGCCAGGTGTTTGCGGGTGTTGGTGACCAGCTCCGCCTGGCGCAGCAGCAGCCCGGCGCGGGTCGTCAGGGGGCGGCCGTGGGCGTAATAGCGGACGCCGTGCTCCCCCACCCAGACGGCCCCCACGCCGGTGTCGCCCATCAGCTCCATCGCGCGGTGGGTCACGCGGGTGCCGGGGCCGAGCAGCAGTACCGAAATGGCCGCCGCCGGGATGTGGATGACGCCTTTTTCGTCCGTGACCGTGATCGCGCCGTCCTGCCGCCCCAGGGTGCAGTGTTCCAGGTATAGAAAGGTCATGCGGTCCTTGACCTGCGGCAGCGCCTGCAGTTCCGGGCGGGCCATGCCGGGCAGTTCAGCCAACGCGCTCACCCCCTGTGCATTACGGTCATCAGGCCCAGGCCATACGCTTTGCCGCGGCCGAGGCCTTGTGACAGCATCTGGCAGAACGCCTGCGGGTCGGTGACTTGCAGGACGCCTTCGTAGGTGACCGAAAGCAGCGTGACCGGGCGCCGGCGGTCGCCGCCTTTGGCAAATTGCAGCCAGCGCGACGCCGTGACGGTAAAGCTGTCCGGCGTCAGGGCAAAGCCGTGCTTTTCGGCGCGCTGCAGCAGCCACTGCCGCTGATATTCCACCGTGCAGTGCGCCCGCACCGCGCCGCGGGCTGCCGCGGCCCCGGGGGCGGAGCAGCTTTTGGTTGGGTTGGCCGTCAGGCGGAACTGCCAGGTGCTGCCGGGCGTGATGCGCTGCAAAAGCGGCGTATAGTCGCGCGTTTCCGCCGCCCCGGCCCCCTCGGCCGGGCCGAACTGCGCGGTGATGCCCGCCAGGTCGGGCCGGTCCTCGCTGAGCAGCAGCAGGTACAGCTTGCCGCCCAGACGGTCCAGCCGCCACAAACGCCGGCGGCGCTCCCCCGCAAAGGCGGATTCGACCGCGCCGTGCAGCTTTTGCGGGGCGGCCAGCGCCTGCATGACGGCGCGGCGGGTCAGGTCCAATTCTACCCGTGACAAATACATACCCATCACCTCACAATTCCGCAAAGGGGTCGTGTTCCGTTTCCGGCCCGGGCGCGCCCGCGGCGGGCTGCAGCACGACCTCGTTTTCTGCCGCGGCGGGGTACGCATACCGGCGGTGGACGGGGCTGAACGAGCGCGGCAGGTCCCGCCGGGGCACCGCGCCGGGCTGGCCGGGGTCAGCGTCTGCCACAATGCGGCAGCAAAGCGCCTGCCCTGCCGCAACGCGCACCAGCGGCGGTTCCGCCCGCAGGGCCGCCTCCAGCGGCAGCGGCCGGACGCCCAGGCAGAGCGGCAGCGTGGGCGGGCAGGAGCGCCGCCCCAAAAACAGCGGGTAGGCCGGGTGGCCCAGCGCCCACGCCAGCTTTTGCAGCAGGGCTTCGTCCCCGCTTTCCAACCCGACAAGAAAGACCGCGTCGGCCAGGTAATGCCGCCGGGTAACGTAAGGCGCATCCGGCGCTTTGCCTTTGCGCCGGTCGGCCCGCACCTGCCGCGGCGTGGGGTTGCCGGCGGTGTGGAAGTCCGTCAGCAGGGCGCCTTCGCGGTCGACGCGCACGCCAAAGCGCAGGGCGCACAGCGGCTGCAGCCCAGCCGTATCGTCCCGGCGCAGGCCCAGCGCCGCGGCCAGCAGGCCAATGACGCCGCTTTTGGTCGGTTCACGCTCGGTCTTGCGGGTCTCAAATTTGGAATCTGCGCCCCAGGATTGCAGCGGAGCCGCCAGGCGCAGCAACAATGTGGCCATTATTCCACCTCATTCCCGGTCACGGCGTCCAGCTGCTGGCGCACGGCCGCTTCCAGCGCGTCCAGCATCCGGGGCAGCGGCTGCGCCGGGGCCAGCGCCTCCAGCCCGTCGCCCACGGCGAACGCCTGCAGCGGGGCGTCGGCGTAACAGTCGTAGAGTTTTTGCGCATGGGCCGCCAGCGCCGCTTTGGAGGGCGCGGCAAAGCCCTCTTTGCCGGCGGGGATCGCCTTTTCAAACGCACCGCACAGGTTGACCGGCTGGTCGGTGCGCAGCGTCACATACACGGCGTCGGGCAAGGTGCGGTTGGCATAAGAGTTTTGCGAACCGGTAGGCATTGAACGAACGAAAGCCTCTGCAAAATATCGAACGGCCCGGGCGGCTTTTTCCTTTCCGAAAAATCTAACCAATTCCAAAACATTCACATCTGCGTAGCGATACAATGTAGCGGAATTGTATTCCTTACTTGAAAGGTACGCAGCTCCTCTCTCTTCGGGACGATCATCGAGCGCAGTAAAAAAGTCAAACTCATTTTCTACTGCATGAGTCGAGATGCCATGAGCGACCTGGGCGGCAGCATCGTAATTTAGACAAGGATTTTTGGCAACCATGCGACCAAAGAGAACCATATCCAGCGTTGGATTGTCACTCATTGCCTGCACATAGCGCTGGTCTATTTTACTTTTCGTTTTTTTCTTTTTCGAATCTTCTTCCTCTGTCTCTGCTTCGCTTGCTTTTTTGGAATCTTGAACGATCAGTTCCGCCAATGCTTTTGCCTGCTGTTCCCCAATGAAAAGCAGTACATCGTTATCTGTTCCTTCTCCATCTTCCTGCGTTTCTTTCTCTGCCTTCAACAGTTTTTTTCGTTCAAAGCCAACTTTTTCAAGCGCGTCCAGTGCCAGTTTTTCTGCGTCACACGTTTGATCGATGGTTTCGATCTGTTCACTCACCACACGTACAATTTTCTTGGTACGTATTCCAAGCTCTTTGGGCGTCAAAAGTTCTGTTGCAAACATCAGCCGCATCGCCCGTTTCCACGCCTGGGAGGAAACGCGGGCGCGGGTAGCGCCGCCGTAGACGGCGGTTTTGGGGCTGCCGGTGTCGTCGCGGTTGACGCAGCTGGGCGGCACGGTCTGCAAAACGTGAAGATCGACATATAAGCGTTTGGTATCCATACTATATCTCCTTTTCGTTTGAAAGATCAGGCGTCTGTTTGTGTATCGGCTTCGGTTTTCGGGTCGGCATAAAACTCTTGGCCCCAGCGCAGGCGCACGCGGACTGCGGCGGCAGGGAAATTCCAGTCGTATAGATCGGCCGCCAGCTGCACATAGTCCAGCGGGATACCGCCCGCGCGCAGCAGCTGGACCATCCCGCGCAGATGGTGGGAAAGTTCCGGCATCTGCGTGGCGGTGGCCAGCGCGTTGAAGCGCTTTTGGATGCTGCTTTCGCCGGGGTCCTGCCCGGGCGGCACCAGCCGGCGGGCGGCTTTGCCCAACCCTGCGCCCTGTTTGTGCATGGGGGCCGCCTGGCCCTGCTGGTGCAGGGCGTACAGGGTCAGGGCCAGGTAGATCGCCCATTCGGCCGCCGTGGGGGCCCCGTTTTTGCTTTGCAGTTCTTCCGGCATCCCCTGCAAAAACGCGCCCCACAGTTCCGGCAGATCGCCGGGCGCGCGGCTCACGCCGCGGCGCAGGTCGGCCAGCTGCGCTTTGCGCGGGTGCTCCGGCAGGTTTTGCAGCCAGTGCAGACGACCGTCCACATAGCGCAGCAGTTGCTGTTTTTGTGTCATACGCGCTCCTCCTTATTCCTGATAAACTTTGTTTACAGCGGACAAAAACCAGTTGTACACGCTAGGGGCCGAATAGTAAGTTTTCCGCTCGGTCGGCTTATTTCGGTCGACCGTGATCGGCCGGCCGGTAAAAGCCGCATCGCCGCTTTGCCGTACCAGCTCGCGGCCCAGCGTTTCAGCGATCTGCCGGGCGGTCACGCGCCACCGGTGGACGGCCCCGGCGGCTGTTTCGGCGTCCCACGCCGGGTCGATGTCGCGCAGCCAGCTGCGGAAAGGCCGGTCCAGCCGGAAATAGAACTGTTCGCGGGCCGTTTCCTTTTTGGCGTCGCTTTTTGCGCCGCCGGCGGCAATGTCCAGGTTTTGGGCCAGGGCGCCGACGGCTTTGGCCAACTCTTCACAGCGGCCGATCTCCTCGCTGATTTTCTGCCGCCAGGCTCGGCCCAGCTCGTCCAGCAGCGCGGCGTGGAAGGTCAGCGAATCGCTGAAGGTGTCCGTCACAAAGAAATCTTTATCGCCATACCCCACACCGGCGATTTGAAAGCGGATCAGTGTTTTCCTGTCCAGAATTTCGTCTCCGGGGTGCGTCAGCTCCTCGATCCACCGAACGATCCCGGGCTGCTTCTCTCCGCCTCCTGGCAAAAACACGGTGGAAAATTCCCGCCAAAACTGTTTGGCCGGGTCATGCCGTTTCGGGAGATACACGATCGGCCCGTTCTTGGTCGCCTTTGTTGCCCTCCAGACAGTCATCTGTTCGCAGAATGCATTTTCCCGCGCGAAGAAATCCCCGCCCAGCAGGGTGTAACCGGTGACCTTTTCGCCCTCGCGGTGCAGAAGTAGGCGGCGGGATTGCAGCGTTAATATGGCCGCAGGATCATCCGGCTGCGGGATCTCTGTGCGCTCCGCACTGCGGGCTTCCGGCAGTTCCCAGCAGGGCATCGGTGGCGGCCAGGGCTGTTCGCCATCTTTCAGCAGAATTAGATTGAGCATCAGCGTCTCGAACAATGTATTGCCTTGTGCTAGGATGAGCCCCAGTTTCCCCAGCCATCCGGCTCCGGTTGAAGGCAGCCCTTTTCCCTTGGGCTTGGCCGAAGTATCGTCAAACCCATTGACATACAGCAGCCACCGCGCCGCCTGTGCGTAGCTGAGTTCCGATTTTCCTATGCCGCTGTACGCGGCAAACATTCGCAGCTTGTTGCTGCTTTCGGATATTTCACCGTTCAATTTTGCCGCGCCATAAGCCGTTCCGATTTTTGCCTGCGGCACCTGCCAAAACGGGCGTTCCGGGTGGAACAGCCAGAAGCGCTCATGCCATGCCGCCAGGTAGTCCCGGATCGGCTGCGCGGGGAAGCGCTTCAAACACCACAAGCTCTCCCAGCGTTCCAAAGCCAGGTCGGGGGCTGCTCCGGCGCAGATCGGCGCGCCCTGCCCCTGCGCATCTACACGGGAAAATACTGTGTGCAGCACCGCCAAAAGCAGGCGCAGCACCGCAACGTCCTGCGTTGGCAGTTCGCCGGCCAGGGCTTTGTACTCGTGCGCGTGCAGCAGGGCGTCGGTCAGCGAAACCTCCCGCACCGTACAGTCGGGGCAAAGCACCCGCACCCAGGGTTCGTCCAGCAGGTTAAACTCCACTTCCTTCATCAGGTTCCTCCTTCTGCCAGGTCAGGCCGTCCCGGCGGTCATAACGCAGTACCGTCTGCGACAGGTGCGCGGTCAGCTTTTCATCCAACAGCAGCACCAGCTCCCCTTTTAACATCGGCGCCTGCTGCCATTCCGCCAAAAAGCGCCGGTTCTGCTCCTCCAGTTCTTTAATGACACGGTCGACCGTCCAGCGTTTGCTGAAATAGCCTGGCAGCCGCAGCCGCTGGCGGGCGATGGCCACGGCGTCTGCCTGGCAGGGCGGGCAATCGGCCGCCACCGCGCGCCCGCCCTCCTTCCAGGGCAAAAAGCGTATGCTGCCGTCCGCATGGCGCACCATGACCAGCACTTCGACCGATGGATCGCCATCGCGCACGGCGGCACGGGCGGCGGCTTCGGTCCCCTTTTGTTCCCCGCTCATCCAATCATCCAGCACATTGCGCCGTGGCCGCAGGCGATGCTCCGCCGGCGGCTGGATCAGGAACGCCGCGGCTTTTTGTTGCTGTTTTCCCTGCGTGAGCAGGTATTCCTCCCGCCAGCGCGCGCTGTCCGCATCTTGCGGCAGCACGTCGTTTTCTTCCCAGCCGTATGTATCCTGTACAAGGCGCGGGATGTCCCGCGGCAGGGCGATGGCCGGCGGCAGCAGGCTCCGGGTGCGCCACAAAAGCCATGCACCATAGACCGCCTGGCTGCCGGCATCGAAGCTCCCGTTGCCGGTATCCAGCACGGCGCATTGCGCCGCTTGCAGCAGCGGCGGGCGGTCTGTCCGGTCCGCGCGGCGGTGCAGCCGGCCGATGCGCTGCAGCAGCAGATCCATCGGACAAAGCTCGGTGACCAGATAGTCCAAATCAATGTCCAGCGATTGTTCCATCACCTGCGTACCCACCACGATCAGCCGGTCGCGCTCCGCCCGGGTGGAATGTTTGCCCAGCCGCCGCAGCAGTTCCCGCTCTTTTTCGGCGCGGTCCGGCATCAGGAACTGCGCATGGAACAACAGCACTTCGCAGTCCGGCAGCGCCTGCCGCAGCTGCGCGGCCAGCGCCTGCGCTTTGCGCACCGTGTTGACGATCACCCCCGCGCAGCCGCCCCTCGCCAGTTTTTCCCGCAGCATGGCGGGCAGCTGTTCTTCGGCCAATGCGGCCACCTGTACGGTTTTTCCGCCCCCGGCCAGCGGTACCGCCCGTTGGCATACCTGCCCGGCATCGGTCCAGGTCAGCAGCGGATAACCGCGGCTGGTCTGCCAGCCGCCCTGCGCCGCCGTCCCGCCCAGATAGGCGTCGACAAGCTCCGCCCGCCGCCGGGCCGGCAGCGTGGCGGACAGCAGGATGACCGGCACCCGGTAGCGCCCCAACCAGGTCAGCGCGCGGTCAAGATAACAGTTCATGTACGTGTCGTAGGCGTGGCACTCGTCCACGACCACCACCTTGCCGGCCAGCCCCAGCTGGCGCAGCATCAGATGCTTTTGTTTGAGCGCCGCCATCAGCAGCTGGTCAACGGTGCCTATAACAAAATCCGCCAGCAGCGCCTGCCGGTTACCCTGGAACCAGCGGTGTACCAGCACGCCGCTTTCCGGGTCGGCCCTTGTATCGGCGTCCTCTTCGGTCACCGCCCGGCCGGGGAACAGCTGGCGGTAGTCCTCGTTCAGTTCCGCCATGCCATGCGCCAGGCGGATCGAGTGGACCATATCCTCCGACTGCATCTCAGCCCAGCTTTTCAGGCGGTCGAAAATGCCGTTGGCCGTAGCCTGTGTCGGCAGACCAAAGAACAAACCGCCCGCCCCGCGGCGCCGGGCAAAGATCTCCGCCGCGGCCAGCGCGGCCTCGGTCTTGCCCACGCCCATCTGCGCTTCAATAATGAGCAGCCCCGGCAGAGCGATGCCGTTGGCCGCCCCCAGCACGGCGCGCTGCAGGTCGTTCGGCGCAAACCGGAACCGTTCTTCGAACGCCAATTCATCCATCCGGTCATAGGCCGGTTCCCACGGGGATGTCAGGTCCAGCTTTTCCCAGGCGTTTTCCACCCGCGCGGGGTAGTCCGCCGCGCGCCCTGTCTCTGCGGCGGGGATCAGCGGGAAATAGGCCGTGTTGCTGGCGATCCAGTCTGCCATCGTCAGCAGGCCGGTGAGCAAAAGTTCGGCCGGGATGGTCAGGTCCGGCAGCTCTGAAAGGGCCGAAAACCCGCTTTCCTGCAAAGCGCTGTCCAGCATCTCCTGCCACATCGCCCGCCAGAGGGCCTCCTGCCCTTTGCCCCAGTAGTTTTCCGGGTGGTGTTCCAGCTGTTCGTCAATGGCATCGTTCAGGGCATTTTGCTGCGGTTTGCCGTGGTGCGCCCCCACGACGGACGCCACCCCGGGCGGGCAGCCAAAATCCAGCAAGATCGCTTCGCTGGCCAGCGCGTGCGGCGTGGCGCCGCGGTCCAGAAAGCCGGCGGGGAGCAAAAGCTGTGCCTGCAGCCGCTCGCGCGCCTCCGGCAGCTGGCGCAGGATGTTGCTTGCAAAGGCGACGGTGGCTTTGCCGATATCGTGGGTCGCCCCCAGGAAACAGGCCAGTTTGTACAAAGTCTCTTCTTCCAGCCCCAGGGTGCGCCGCACGGCCTCCGGCAGCCAGTTCTGCACAAGGCGCACGAGGACGCCCGCCGTATCCCGCGCGTGCATCCAAAGCGGCAGCCAGCCGCCGCCCCCGGTCGGGTCGGATTTCCCGGCCAGCCAACGGACCAGGCGAGATATTTGTGTGTCCATGTTTTTCCCTGCCTTTTGCAAACGGTGTGGCGTATCGTTTTTACCAATTATACCATGACGCGCAGCGGAATGGTATAATTGCGCATCAAAAGGCGGTTGCCGGGCTGGCGCAAGCCAGAACGGCGAGCCGTTGCGCAAAAAGCGTATAATAGCCGCATCGCGGCTATTATACCATAACACGCCAAAAAAGAAAAGCGCGCGGCCAATTTCGCGGCCGCGCGCAAATTTTCGGCGCTGTTTCATCGTTTATGATTCCGCGGCCGTCTCGGCGGTGGCGGCGCGCAGCGTCTGCTTGCTGTAGGCGTAGGTCGAAAGGTGGCCGGCGTACACCTCGTACACCACCCCCGGCGCATTGCTGGCGCGCAGGTAGCAGGCCGTTTCGTCCGCGGCGTTCACCGCGCCGAACGCCACGGTCAGGCTGCTCCCGTCGGCCGCCGTGACCGTCACCACGGCCTGCGGCGCGTCCAGGCCGTAGGCGCTGTCCGCCGCGGGGGACGTGATGGCAAACTTTGTCTCCAGCGCGCAGACGGTGGCGGCCATGCGGATCACGGCCGCCTGTTCCAGCGGGTAGGCGGGGTCATCGGCCAGGGTCCAGGTTTCGCCGTCATAGCGGAACTCCAGCGTTTCGTCGGGCAGCTGCAGCGTCATGGCGGTCAGTTCGTCCTGTTCCAGGTCGGTCACCTGCTGCGGGGCGTACAGCTGGCGCGGCGTGCGGCACAGGTTCAAAAGCGCGGCAGAGTCGATGGTATACACATGGCCGTTCCAGCCCGCCAGGCCGTAGTACGCGCCGGTCACGGTGTTTTTGGCCCCGATGGTCAGCGTGTACACGCCCGCGGCGCTTTCGCCGGTGGCGGCCGGGTCCGCCCCGCTTTGCGCCACACGCAGCACCATGGGGGGGGTCTCGAACCCCATGTCCGCGGTGTCGGCCTGCGCGCCCAGGTCGCGCAGGGCGGTCAGGCCGGCGATGCCTTCGGCGACCTGCGCGGCTTCTTCCTGGTCGAGCGGCAGGGTCGGGTCATCGGCCAGCGCCCAGCTGCCGGCGGAGCGGGTCAGCGCCGCCTCCACCGTCTGCGCGCCCGTATCGTCCCGGTAGGCGACGGCCGCCAGGTCCGCGGCGTCCACGCCGAACAGCGGCAGGGCGGCCCCCGCCCCTTCCTCCAGGCCCGAAAGCAGCGCCAGGGCGGCGGCCAGCACCGCCGCGGCCGCCGCCAGGCACAGCAGCGGCAGGAGCTTTTTGCTTTGTTTCATGGCGTTTTCCCCCTTGATGCACGCGGCGCTCAGCGGCGGCGGCGCCAAACGGTGACGGCCACACCGGCCAGCAGGCAGCCCAGCGGCAGCAGCAGGACGAACAGCAGCCCCAGCGGCAGGATGAGCGTGGTTGGCACCTGCAGGGCGGTCACATTCATGCTTTTGGCCTCCACAACGGCGTTGTTCTGCGCCCCCACCATCCAGTTGACGATGCTGCCCAGCAGCTGGGCGTTGCCGCCGGACACGGCGGCGTTGGGCTCGTCCTGCAAAAAGTCGGCGCAGTTCACCCACACCAGGCGCGCGCCGGTGGCGGCGTCCTGTTCCGCCACCGCCAGGTCAAAGCGGCCGACGGGGTCGTCCTCGCCCTGCTGCACGGTATCCGCCGTGGCGTAGTCCAGCATGGCGTAGGCCGCGGACGAAGTGGAAAGCAGCGCGGTGTGGGTCAGCGCCGATTCGGCGCTTTCGGCCGTAGACTGCGCGCCGCCGTCCGCCACGATGCCCTGGGCCAGCGGCGCGAACACATACATTCCGCCGGCCACGCCGGCGGGCACCTCGTTTTGCTGCAGCACGGGCAGCAGATAGGCGCCGCCGTAACCGTCGGAGTAATGTGCGGCGTCGGTCTCCACCAGCAGGCCGGGCTGGCGGGCCATGCCGTATTCGGCCAGCAGCGCGTCCAGGTTGGGGGTGTCGGTCAGCAAACCGGTGGTGACCAGCAGGCAGCCCCCGCCGGAGAGGTAGGCGCGCAGCGCCTGCACATCGGCGGCGGAAAGGTCCGCGGTGGGCGCGTTGAGCAGCAGGGCGGCGGCGTCCTTCGGCACGGCGGCGGCGGTCAGGTTCAGGCTGCCGAGCGTGACGCCGATGTTGGCCAGCGTTTCGGTATAGTCGCTGCCCAGGGCCTGCTCGCCGTGGCCGGTCAGCTCGTAGACGGCATAGCCGCCCTCCCGCGTGAGGGCGGCGATCCCTGCGGACAGGGCGCTTTCGGCCGCAAAATAGGTGCCGACCGAACCGGTGGTGTAGTAGGCGGAATAATCGTACTGGTACAGTTCGTCCGCGTCCACCGTGACGTGCCGTTCGCCGCAGACCAGGATCACGCTGCCGGCCGCGGCGTTGGCCGCGTCATACTGGGCGGCAAAGGTCGGGTAGAGCGCCGGGTCGCGCCCCTGCCAGCGGAAGCGGGGCGTTTCGCCCGCATAGCGGTCGAGCAGGTTGGTGACGTTGCGGTCCTCGCTGCCCGTCTCGGCCAGGTAGTAGGCGGTCACGTCGGCGTCCAGGCCGGCCAGCAGGGTCTTGGTGGTCTTGCTGAGCGTATACAGGCCGCTTGTGGAGATGTCGAACTCGGTGTATTTGCTGGGCACGGCCTGTACGGCCAGGTTGAGCAGGACCGTGACCACCAGCACGGCGGCGGCCAGCACGCCGGCATACGCGCCGGCATACAGGCTGCGGCGGCGGCTGGCGCGCAGGGCGGCGGGCCGTTTGTTCTTTTGGCGTTCCATACGTTCCCCCCTGTCAGTTCCAGCGGCGGCGCTCCAGCGCCTGGCCGGTCAAAAACAAAAACAGCGCCGTGACCGAAAGATAGTACACGATGGCGGACACGCTGAACATACCGCCCACAAAGCTGCGGAACGGGGCGAACAGCGCCAGCGCGTCCAGCGCGCTGTTGAGCGCCGCCAGCAGCCAGGCCGGGCGCAGGCGGAACAGCAGGAACAGCGCCGCCGCCCCCACGCCCAGCACGGCGCAGCCGGCCCCCAGGCTGCGGCAGCCCAGGCCGGTGAGCGCCGCCGCCACCGCCAGCGCCGCGCCGAACACGATGAGCGCCAGCGTGCTGCCGGTGGTGAACAGCGACTGGATATCCTCCATCAGGTAGGCGGTGAGCAGCAGCCCGAACGCGGCCAGGTAGGCGATGATCTGGTTTTCGGTCAGGGCCGAAAGGAAGGTGCCCACCGCAATGCAGGCCGCGCCCAGCAGGAAATAGGCCAGCAGCGTGGCGTAGGCCCCCGGCAGCAATACGGAGCCGAACGCCGTCAGGACCAGCGGCATAACGCAGGCCGCCAGCACCGGCACCGCAAACACGGCCAGTTGGGCGAAAAACTTGCCCAGCACGATCTGCGGGATGGTGACCGGGCTGGTCAGCAGCAGCTGGTCGGTCTTGTTGCGGCGTTCGTCGGCAAAGCTGCGCATACTGAGCGCCGGCAGCACGAACAGCATGATAAGGGTGCTGGAATACAGTACAATGGAAAAATCCGGCGTGCCGTAGATCAGGCAGTTGGCCGTGAACCACAGCCCGATAAAGCCCAGCAGCAACGCGACGGCCACATAGCCGACCATGCCGGTAAAAAAGCTGCGCGCTTCGCGCTTAAAGATCGCTTTCATGCGCTTTTTCCTCCTTATCCGGCGTTTCGGCCGCCGCGGCCGGGTCAGGCTCGGTCAGCTGCAGGAACACATCCTCCAGGCTCATCTGTTCGCTGGCCAGCGAAAGCACCGGGCAGCCGGCCGCGGCCAGCGCGGCCGAAAGGGCGGCGCGGTGGTCGCCGCCGTCGGCGCTGGCGGCGGTAAAGCTGATCTCTTCGCCGTTTTCGGCCGTCAGGCGCACGTCCCGCAGCCCCGGCACGGCGGCGGCCGCAGCCAGCACGGCCTGCTTCGGCCCCTGGGCGGTGGCCGAAAGTACGCCGCGCGCCGTCAGCCGGGCGGCCAGTTCCCCCGGCGCGCCCTGGGCTACCAGCTTGCCGCCGGCAATGATGAGCACGCGGTCGCAGACGGCCTGCACCTCGCTGAGCAGATGGCTGGACAGGATGACCGTGTGCTGCCGGCCCAGGTCGCGGATGAGCGCGCGGATCTCGATCATCTGCGCCGGGTCCAGGCCCACGGTGGGTTCGTCCAGGATGATGACGCGCGGGTCGCCCAGCAGCGCCGCCGCCAGGCCCACGCGCTGGCGGTACCCCTTGGACAGGTTGCGGATGAGCCGCCGGGCCATGCCGTCCAGCCCGGCGCGCGCGGCGGCGCGGGCCGCGGCGGCGGCGCGGTCGGCCTTTTTGCGCAGGCCCTTGAGCTCGGCGGCAAAGTCGAGGTATTCCGCCACCGTCATATCGGCGTACAGCGGCGGCTGTTCGGGCAGGTAGCCCAGGCAGGCTTTGGCGGCCTGCGGTTCCTGCTGGATATCGTGCCCGCCGATGCGCACGGTGCCCGCGGTGGGCGAAAGGTAGCCGGTGATGACGTTCATGGTGGTGGTCTTGCCCGCGCCGTTTGGCCCCAGCAGGCCGCAGATGCAGCCGTCCTCCACCGTAAAACTGATGTCGTCCACCGCCGTATGCGCGCCGTAGCGCTTGGTCAGGTGACTGACTTCGATCAAGATGCACACTCCCCTTTTTGGCGCGGCGGGGCGCCCCCGCCGCAAAGCCCGGCTTTGATTATACGCCGTATTTGTGAAAATTATAAGGCAGGCCCCGCTCCTTTGCAAAAGCCGGCTTCAGGTACTGCGCAGCAGGCGGCGCATATCGGGGTCCAGGACAAAGACCTCGTACGGCACGGCGGAAAGCACCGCGCCGGCCAGCGAGACCGCCGCCGCGCCGAAAACATCGGCCAGCGCGCCGTAGGCCAGCATCGAAAGCGCGACGCCCCCGCCGCACAGCGCCGTGAGCAGCGAAAGCACCCGCCCGTGGTAGGCCGGGTCGGTGGCCGCCGTGACGGCCGGGAACATGAAGCTGTTGGAGATGGCGTTAAAGAAGGCGTCGCCCGCGTACAGCAGCGTGCAGGCCCAAAAACCGCGCGCCGCCATGGCGGCGATGTAGAGCACGCTTTGCGCCGCAACGGCGGCGGCCAGCGTGCCCCAGCGCCGGCGCGCAGGGATCGGCCGCACGGCGAGCACGGCCAGCCCGGCCAGCATGGCGGCGCTTTCGGCCGAAAGGAACAGGCCGTACTGCGGCACAGTCATGCCCTTTTCCAGGCACCAGACATAGACGATGCCGGTGAACCCGGCGCTGGCCAGGTTGACGGCCGCCCCGGCCAGCACGATGCGCGCCACGCCCGGCTGGCCGCGCAGGTAGCGCACGCCGCCGATGAGCTCGCCCCAAAAGGCCCCCGGCGCGCCGTTTGCCTGCGCCCCGCCCGCCGGGGTGCGCCCGGTGCGGATGAACCATTCGGTGCAGGAGGAGAAAAGAAAGGTCAGGCCGTTGAACACGATCAGCGCGGGCACGCCGAAAAAGGCGACGAAAAAGCCGCCCGCCGCGTTGCCGAGCATCTGCAGGGCGTTGAGCGTGCCGTTGATCAGCGACATACCGCGCATGAGTTCGCCCGCCGGCACGACCTGCGGCAGCAGGCTGTTGACGGCAGGCTGCAGCACGCTTGCGCACACGGCGCTGACGGCGGCCACCGCCAGCACCTGCCAGACCTGCATTTTGCCCTGCCAGGCCAGCGCGCCCAGGGCCAGCATAACGATGCCGCAGACAAGATCGCTGCCCGCGATCAGGGTGCGCTTGCGGCAGCGGTCGGCCAGCACGCCGCCCAGCGGCTGAAGCACCAGCGCGCCGAAGTAACCGAACGAGGTCATCAGGCCCATGAGCGCCGCCGAATCGGTCTGGTCGTAGACCCAGACGCCGATGCCGATAGCGTACAGCACGCTGCCGAGCTTGGATTCCGCCACGCCCTGCCACAATAGCAGGAAATCACGGTTCCACAGGCGGGCGGGGGCCGTTTGGTTATTTTTCATTTTCGGTATCCCCTTTCGGTCCGGGTTCCCCGGCGCGGTAGGACACCACGCCGAAATGGATCGGCGCGGCGCCGGGGCGCGGGGCCTTGTGGCTTTCGAGGAAATCCAGGATCTGCCGCCGCAGGGCCAGCGCTTCGCCCTGCGTCAGATACATAACGCCGTCGCTCTGCAACAGGCCCCAGGCGTCGTCCCAGGTGGCGGCGGGGTCGGCCTGCCAGGCGGCCAGCGCCTGCAGCGCCCCCTGCATGACCTGCTGCATACTGTGCTCGACCGCCAGCTGGGCCAGCGGGCGCAGCGCGGCGTTGGTCTGGTCGAACACGACGGTGCGCGCCGTGGGGCGGTAGTAGGTGGCCAGGATGCCGTGGATGTGCGCCTGGTGGTCCACTTCGACAAGGCCGATGCTCTCCAGTTTGTTCAAGTGGTGCTTGACCGAGCTGGCGCTGATGCCAAGGTGGTCGGCCAGCGCCTTGGCCGTGGCCGGTTCGCCCATCGTTTCCAGCAGGTTGACCAGCCGCATACGCTGCGGGTTGACAAAGATCTTTAACTCCTCCTGCGTATGCAGGACCAGCACGCCGCCGGGCAGCGGGGTGCCGGCAGCGTCGAGCGCCTTGGCGGGGTTCTTCAGTGTGGCGGCGGATTTTTCCGGTTCCGGCATGGGACATCCTCCTTACAAGTTGTTGCACAAATTATATCATTACAAATTATGTAATGTCAAGAGGGTAAAAAAACCGCCGGGCGGGCGGCGCCGCGGCGGTGCGGGGCGGCCGATGCGGGCAGCGGCCCCGGCAGGGGTGTACACGTTTTGCGGGCACATTCAGCGGCGGGCGGCGATGGCGGCGGCGATGTGCATGGCCACATCGTCCTTGCTTTGCAGCGGCAGCGGTTCGGCGCCCGCCGCGGTCAGGAGGGTGACCACGTTGGTATCCACGCCAAAGCCGGCGCCGGGGGTCTTGAGGTTATTGGCCACGATCATATCCATGTTTTTGCGGCGCAGCTTGGCGGCGGAGTTTTCCAGCAGGTTTTCCGTCTCCATCGAAAAGCCGCAGACGAACAGTTTTTCCGGCTTGTGCGCGCCCACCCAGGCCAGAATGTCCTGCGTGCGGGCCAGCGGCAGGGTCAGGTCGCCGTCCTTCTTTTTAATCTTTTGGTCGGCCACGGCGGCGGGGCGGTAATCGGCCACGGCGGCGGCCATGACCAGGGCGTCGGCGTCCATGGCGTGGGCTTTGACGGCTTCGAACAGGCTTTCGGCCGTGGTAAAGGGCACGGTTTTGACGAACGGCACCGGCCGCAGCGCCGTGGGGGCGGTGAGCAGCGTGACGTCGGCCCCGCGCAGCATACAGGCGCGGGCGATGGCGTAACCCATTTTGCCGGTGGAGTGGTTGGTGATGTAGCGCACGGGGTCCATCGGTTCCTGCGTGGCGCCGGCCGTGACCACGACCTTTTGGCCGGCCAGGTCCTTGGGCGCGAACAGCGCGCGGTCGATATGATCAAGCAGGGTCTGCTCGTCCGGCAGGCGGCCGGAGCCGGTATCGCCGCAGGCCAAAAGCCCCGCGCCGGAGGGGATGACCGTAAAGCCGTAGCCCGCCAGCGTTTTCAGGTTGTCCTGGGTGATGGGGTTTTCCAGCATATGGGTGTTCATGGCCGGGGCCACCAGCTTGGGGCAGCCGGCCGCCAGCGTGACGGTGGTGAGCATATCGTCGGCCAGGCCGTGGGCCAGCTTTGCCAGCACGTTGGCGGTGGCCGGGGCGATGAGCAGAAGATCGGCCGCGTTGGCCAGCGAGACGTGGGCGACGTCGTACTGGAAATTGCGGTCGAAGGTATCCACGATGCAGCGCCGGTTGGTGAGCGTTTCGAACACCAGCGGGGCGATGAATTCGGTGGCGTTTTTGGTCATGAGCACATGGACGGCCGCGCCGCGCTTGGCGAGCGTGTGGGCCACGTTGGGCATTTTGTAGGCCGCGATGCCGCCCGAAATGCCCAGCACGATGGTTTTGCCCTGCAGATCTTTTTCCATAAGGTAAGCCCCCTTTTGCCTTATTATAGCAGAGCGGCGGGGCGGGGCGCAAGGGCGGCGGGAAATTGACTTTCTGCCCGCGGCTGGTATAATAAGGACATTACAAAAGGGGGCTGCGGCCATGATCCTGGCCATCGACATCGGAAATACGAACATCTGCATCGGCGGGCTGGACGGGCAGCGGGTGCTGTTTGCGCTGCGCATGGTCACACGCGTGCGCTGCACGCCGGACGAATACGCGGCCGAGCTGCGCTTTTTGCTGCGGCGGGTCGCGTTTGACCCGGCGGACTGCCGGGGGGCCGTGCTGTGCAGCGTGGTGCCGGCTTTGAGCGGGACGCTGGCCCGGGCCGTGCGGCGGCTGACCGGGCACGAACCGCTGCGCGTGGCCCACACGCTGGACACCGGGCTGCGCTTTGCCGTCGACGCGCCGGAGCGCCTGGGCCAGGACCGCATTGCCGACGCCGCCGGGGCGGCGGCGCTGTATCCCCTGCCCTGCATGACGGTGGACCTGGGCACGGCCAGCACCTACAATGTGATCGACGCCCGGCGGCAGTTTTTGGGCGGGTTCATCGTGCCCGGCGTGCAGACGAGCCTGCGGGCCATCAGCGCCGGCACGGCGCAGCTGCCGCCCATTGCGCCCGAAGCCCCGGCCCGGCTGATCGGCAAAAATACCGTAGAGTGCTTAAACGGCGGCGCGGTGTTCGGCACCGCCGCCATGCTGGAGGGCCTGGCCGACCGCGTGGAGGCCGAGATGGGCGCGCCGCTGACGGTGGTGGCCACCGGCGGGCTGGCGAAGGGGATCATCCCCTGCTGCCGGCGCAAGATCCTGTTTGACGGGGACCTATTGTTCAAAGGCCTGGCCGTTTTGTACGAGCGCAACGCAGCGGCGGCGCAATAAAAAGCGCGCCCTACCGCATCCCAAATAAAAGAGTGGCCGCCCCCATGCACAGCGCAGGGGGGCGGCCGCTTGGCTTTTTTAGGCGGGGAACGCCAGGCTCACTTTTTGCGCGCCGAGCGCTTTTTGGCGGCGGGGCGCGTGTTTTTGTGCGGGGCGGGCTTTTTGGGCGCGGGGCGCATCCGCACGAACTGGATGGGGTTGCCGTTCGAGAGGATGCGCTCCTCCACCTCCATTTCGGGGAAGGAGGCCAGGAACTTGTTCAGGCTCTTGGAGCCGAAGTTGCGCACGTCAAAGTCCGGGTAGCGCTTGATGAGCTGGTCGCCCACGCGGGAGGTGCGCACCCAGCCGGTGCCGTCGTCCATCTCGTCGATCATGCCGCGCACGAGCCGGGCCACCGAATCGCGGTTGATGGCGGTATCGTCCCCCGCCTGGGCCAGGGCGGCGGCCTCGGCCGTGTCGGTGGCGGTGGGGGCGGCGTCCTCGTCCTGGTGGCCCAGGATCAGGTCAAGGTACTTGAACTGGTCGCAGGCTTTGACAAAGGGGCCGAGGGTCTTGCTTTCCCCCATGCCGATGACCAGCTTGCCGGCTTCGCGCAGGCGGGCGGCCAGGCGGGTGAAATCGCTGTCCGAAGAGACGATGCAGAACCCGCCGAGATTCCCGGCGTACAGCAGGTCCATGGCGTCGATGATCATGGCGGAATCGGTCGCGTTTTTGCCGGAAGTGTAGGAATATTGCTGCATGGGGATGATGGAATTGTTGAGCAGCACAGCCCGCCAGCTTTTGAGCCGCGGGTCGCTCCAGTCGCCGTAGATGCGCTTGACGGCGGCGATGCCGAACGAGGCGGCTTCGTCCAGGATGACCTTGACGTATTTGGGCGAGATGTTGTCGGCGTCGATAAGCACGGCCAGTTTCAAGTCCTCCATTGATCAGACCTCCTTTTTGCGGGGCGTTTCCCGCTGTTTCTGTTCGTAGTACATATAGAGCTGGCAGGGGATCATGCCGTTGTAGATCTTGCGGCGGCGGGCGGCTTTTTGGCCGAAATGCTGTTCAAATTCGGCATCGGCCGTGATGACGTACAGCCCCGCGCCCGGCGCAAAGCGCCAGACCTTGCCCAGCGCGGCGGCCAGGGCGGCGGCCTGTTCGCGGTCGCCCAGGCGTTCGCCGTAGGGCGGGTTGGTCAGCACGGCGGCGGACGCGTCGGCGCGGAAGGCGCGCACGTCCGCCACTTCAAACCGGCAGCGGTCCCCCACCCCGGCCAGCTTGGCGTTGGCCCGGGCCAGGGCCACGGCGTCGGGGTCGATGTCGTAGCGGAAACCTTCGAACGCGGCGTCCGGGCGGGCAGCCTCCAGGGCTTTCTGCCGTTCCTGCCGCCAGGCTTCGGCCGGCACAAAGGCAAAGTGCTCGGCCGCAAAGCGGCGGTGCAGGCCGGGCGCGATGTTGAGCGCCTTCTGCGCGGCTTCGATCACAAGGGTGCCGGAACCGCAGAACGGGTCCTGCACCAGGCTGTCGCGCCGCACGCGGCCCAGGTCGGCAATGGCGGCGGCCAGCGTCTCCTTGATGGGGGCCAGGGTGGCGTGGCGGCGGTACCCGCGCTTGTGCAGGCCGTCGCCGGAGGTATCCAGCATCATTTCCACGGTGTTTTTGCGCAGGGAAAAGCGCAGCTTGTATTCGGGGCCGGTCTCGGGCAGGGCCGCGGTGCGGTGGCCGGCCATCAGCCGCTTGACCACCGCCTTTTTGACGACGCTCTGGCAGGCGGGCACGCTGGAAAGCTGGCTGGACAGGCTCGACCCCTTGACCGGGAAAGCCGCGTCGGCGGGGAGAAGCTCCTCCCACGGGATGGAATAAACGCCGTCGAACAGCTCGTCAAAGGTCGCAGCCTGCCAGGTCTTGAGCAGCAGCAGCACGCGCTCGGCCGTGCGCAGGTTGAGGTTGGCCGCCGCAATGAGCGAAGCCGGGCCGGAAAACTGCACGCGGCCGTCGGTGACCTGGACGTCTTGGGCGCCCAGGCGGCGCACTTCGAACGCCAGGGTGGCCTCGCAGCCAAAAAAGCAGGGGGCGACAAGGGTGTACATGGTAGACATGGGACTTCCTTTCGGTCGGGGGCAAAAGCAAAAGCGGCGAACGCGGAACAGGCAGACGGCTGCCTGCCCCGCGTGGGCCGCTTGTACGGTTTGCTGTTGTGCGGGCGGATCAGCGGCGGCGCGAATACCCGCCGCGGTGGTTTTCGGTCACGCGCTTGAGGTCCGCGATCTTTTCCTCGCTTTGGGTCTTGTAGCGGGCCATCATATCCTCAAAGCTCAGGCTGCCCTGCGGCTGCACAGGCTTGGGCTGCCACACGCGGGGCGGCGCTTCTTTTTTGGGCGGGCGCCGGTCCTGGCGCGCAGGCGCGCCGGCCCCCTTGCCGCCGGGGCGGCCGCCGGCCGCCGGCTTGCCGCTGCGGGGCGGCGGCGCCGGCTGCGTGCGCTTGATGGACAGCGCGATCTTGCCGTCCGGCGCAATGGAAAGCACCTTGACCTGGACGGCCTGCCCTTCGCTGAGTACGCCGGAAAGGTCCTGGACATACTCGTAAGAGACTTCCGAGATATGCACAAGACCGTTCTTGCCCTCCGGCAGAGAGACGAAAGCGCCAAACGGCTTGATGCCGGTGACCTTGCCTTCGATGATGTCCCCAACCTGTAATGCCAAACTCTGATACCCCTTTTTCCGGCAGGGTCCGCCTGCCTGTTTTTTATTCAGTAAGGGCCGCCGCAACCCCCTGCCGGGGGGAAGGCCCTTGGCTGCCTGGGAATGCCGGGTCACTTGCCGCTGATATCGACCCAGATGCGCTCGTTCGGGCGGGAATAGCCTTCCTCCCGCGCGTAGCGCTCGATGATGGCGTCCTCGCCGTTATCCAGCGTGCGCTGCAGCTCTTCGTTTTTCGCCAGCTGGTCGCTGAGCTGCGCCTGCACGCCGGCCAGTTCCTGCTGGCGGGCGGCGATGGTCGCCTGGCTGCGCATCAGGCTGAGGAACAGCGACACGCAGAGCGCCAGCACCGCCAGCGGGATCAGCCGACGGGAAAGCCCGTTCTTTCGGTTCATGTACGCTGCGCCCCCCTTCCGCACGCAAAATGACAGTTTATACAACGCTAATTATACAATATCTTCCGGTCATTTTGCAACACTTTTTTCTGATTTTCTGCGTTTCTCCTGCTTTTTCCCGTCTTTTTTCCGCCGCGGGCGGGCGCGGCGGCCCGCAGCCGGCGCAGCGGGGCCAAAACCGCCCGCCGCAGCGCGCCCTGTGCGCGGCGCAGCGCGCCGTACACCGCCGCGCGCCAGGCCAGCGCGCCCGCGCACAGCCCCGCCGCCATATACCAGCGCGGCACCCCGCTGGCCGAAGCCCCCGCCGCAAACCCGCACAGCAGCACGGCCGCCGCCGTGCCCGCCGCCAGGTCCCACACAAAGCAGCGCAGCGGCCCGCGGCCAAAGACCAGTTCCAGCCCGCCGTGCGCGGCGGCCAGCGCCAGGCCCAGGCCCAGGCAGTACAAAGCGTCCCCCAGCACGGCGGCGGGGGCGGGCGTGCCGGGCACTAGCGCAGCAGGCGGGCCAGCAGCCCGCCGCCGCTCTGGCGGTTTTCGGCATATTGCAGGAATTCGATCTTGCCGGAGATATGCACCTGGCCGCTGGCCACCGAAAGCTCGCTGACCTGGAAGCCCTACCCGCCGACCGTCAGATCGCCCAGCGGAGTTTGCAGCGCGGCGCCGGTCTCGTCGCAGCTGATGACGCGGGTCACGCCGGTAAGCGTGAGCCGGGCGCGGTTTTCCAGCGTCAGGCTGTGTTCCCTGGCCGCGGGCTGCGCGGGCGCGGCGGCCGGCGGCCGCTCGTTTGGCTGTGGCATGGCAAAGCCCCCTGTCCCCTGTTGTTTACAACAACATATGCGGGGGCAGGGGGCTTTATGTGTGCCGGGGCACGGTTTTGTACGTCAGCTTTCGATCACTTCGTACAGTTCACGGGCCACGTCCTTGCCTTTCGGCTCGGTGACCGAAAGTACGCGCACCTTGACGGGGCGGTTGCCGAACGTGATCTCGATCTCATCGCCGGGCTTGACCGTGTAGCTGGCCTTGGCGGGCTTGCCGCCCACCAGCACACGGCCGGCGTCGGCCACCTCGTTGGCCAGCGTGCGCCGTTTGATCAGGCGGCTGACCTTCAGGTATTTATCCAGGCGCATTGCTTACTTAACGGCGTCCTTGAGCGCTTTACCGGCGCTGAAAGCGGGCAGCTTGGAAGCGGGGATGGTCATGGGCTCGCGGGTCTGCGGGTTGCGGCCCAGGCGCTCCTTGCGCTCGCGCACTTCGAAGGTGCCGAATCCCACCAGGGAGACCTTCTCGCCCTTCTGCAGGGGCTCGGTGATGACATCCAGCGCGGCGCTGACGGCCTTCTCGGCGTCCTTCTTGGTCAGGCCGGCGTTGGCGGCCACAGCGGCGATCAGTTCAACTTTCGTCATGATTTATACCTCCAAATGATTTATCAGTCAAAAGCGGGCAGCA
>CALWNS010000186.1 GCA_944382805.1 uncultured Gemmiger sp.
TACGGTCCTGCAGCACCTGCATGGCCACCTGATCGATCGGCATACGGGCGATGGTGGGGTGCAGATAGGTGTGGCAGGCGATCTCATGGTTTTTGTACAGCGCGGCGTACTCGCTTTTCGGGATGCGCCGGGTATCGTCCGCCAGCCCGCCGTTGAGGTTAAAGGTGCCGCGGATGCCATGGCGGTCAAAGATGTCCACCAGACGGCGGTCTTCTTCGCGGCCGTCGTCGTAGCTCATCGTCAGCACCTTATGCCGCCCGCCCGGGAAGCAGATATAAATGTTTTTCATCGGCTGTGCAAACATATCGGGTTTCCTCTCCATGATTTTCCCGTTTGCGGCAGGCGCTCAGGCTTCGCCCGGCCGGCGGCCGCCGAACACGGTGCGCAGGTAGGCCAGGCGCTCGTCCGTACTTTCCCGCAGCAGCTGGGCAAACTCGGCGGCCGCGAACTCGGCGCCGCGCCGGGTCAGGTGTGCGCCGTCCGGCTGGTAGAACGCCGCGCTGCGGCGCGCGCCCAGCCGCGCGCAGGCCGCCGCCATGGCGGCCCCCAGGTCCAGGCAGGGCAGGCCCGCCTGTTCGGCAAAGCTGTGCATAACGTCGCGGTAGGGCCGCAGGCGGTCATCGTGCGCCGGCCAGTAGACCGGCGTGACCAGCAGCATCTGCGCGCCGCGCGCAGCCGCCGCCTGTGCGTACTGCCGCAGCTGTTCGGCAAACTGTTCGGGCGTGGTGTGGCGTTCGGGGCGGTTCTGGTCGCAGTCGTTGTGGCCGAACTGCACAAGCAGGAAGTCCCCGCGCTGCAGCGCGCCTTCGATGCCGGCCAGGCGGCCTTCCTCGATAAAGGTGCGGCTGCTGCGCCCGCCGATGGCGCGGTTTTCCACGACCAGTTCCGGCAGCGTGTAGCGCCAGGGCAGCCAGGCGTCCGGGTCGGCCTGGTGTTCGACCGTACACAGCGCGGCGCCCTGCGCCTGCCCCGCCAGCATCTGGCCCCAGCCGCACTGGTCGGCAGGGTTCGGCTCGTAGGATTGCAGGGTGGAGTCGCCGGCCAGCCACAGCGCCGGGCGGAACGGCTGCGCGCGCAGCACATCCTTGAACTGCATATCGCTGGCATAGTAGAACGAAGGGTACACCGGCTGGTTATAGCAGTTGTTCTGCCAGGCCACGCCGCAGCGGTACTGCGGGTCCTGCATCAGGGTAAACAGTTTGTGGGGCGCGTCCTCGGTGCTGGTAAAGATGCGGATGGCGCTGTCGTCCGCCAGGCGGAGCAGCAGCTCTTCGCGCCAGTCGCCAAAGATGTCCGCCACCAGGCAGGGGTTGCCCTTGGTGCCGTTGTTGGTGGCCGTGCCGGGCGGGTCCAGGATCAGCCCGCGGCGCAGATCGCACACGCGGCCGGTCTGTTTGCGGCCGGCATTTTCGCCCAGGTAGTCCGGGCCGTCGGTCAATTGGGTGGTCAGGTCGCCCGCCCAGTAGATGCGCATATTGGTCGAGGGCGCTTTGGCCGCCAGCGGCTTGCCCTTGCAGTCCATCACATCGTTGACCCACAGCTGCAGGCCGCGCACGCCGTCCACGATGTCGCCCACCATGCAGCGGCCCAGGTCGCCTTCGAAGTATTGGCCGAACAGGGCTTTGCCGGTCTCGGCGTCGCGCAGGGCGTAGCCGTAGGGGGCGTTTTTGCCCTCCTCGTAGACGTTAAAGATTTCGTAGCCGGGGCGGTCGGGGTCGATGTCGGCCACGTGCATGGCGTCGCCGTGGCCCAGCTTGGCCGGGCGGCCGTCGGGCAAAAAGTCCTGCGCGGAATACAGCAGGCTGCCGTCCTGGTCCAGCGTGGCCGCGCCGTACACGATCTCCATGCAGCCGTCGCCGTCCACATCGGCGGCGGACAGGCTGTGGTTGCCCTGCCCCGCCAGCTTGCCCCAGCGCGGGTCGGCGCCGTCGGTGGAATGGGTGGCGCAGCAGAAGGGGTTATCCATCGGCACAAAGCCGGAATCGGCGCACCATTCCTCCTTAAAGCGGTTTTCGAAGAAGGAATAGGCCACCACGCAGGCGCGGGTATAGTAGCCGCGGCAGACGATCAGGTAGGGGCGCTCGCCGTCCAGGTAGGCGACCCCGGCCAGGAAGCGGTCCACACGGTTGCAGGGTTCGATGCGCGGCCAGGCGTAATCGCCCCACAGCAGGCCGTCGTCGCCGCGGGCCGGCTTGTAGGGGATGGTCTGCAATTCGCGGCCCATGCCGTCGAACATGGTCAGGTATTCCGGGCCTTCGTAGATAAAGCCCTCGAACTCCCACAGGCGGTTCTTTTCGCTGCGCTGCGGCGCCCATTCGCGGATGAAGTAATCCACCAGCTGCTCCGCGTCCGCGCGGGACAGCGGGTAGGCATAGCGCTGCGGGATGCCGAAGCATTCCTCCAGCGTGGCCGGCCAGCGGCCGGCCTTCACCTCCGGGTGGTCCTGCCAGCCGGCGAACAGGTCGATGAGGTGGTCGCGGTAATCGGCGGCCGAACAGACGTAGTTGTCCTGGTGGGTGACGCCGGCCGCGCGGTCCGTCTGCGGCATGGTGACATACGCGCGGCTCAGCACGCTGCCGTCCGGCGCGTAGCGGGTCATCAGGGTGCCGGGCGCGGTCTTCAGCGCCAGTTCGGCCTTGCCGTCGCCGTTAAAGTCGTACACCATAAACTGGGTGTAGTGCGCGCCGGCGCGGATGTTGGGGCCCATATCCAGCCGCCACAGCAGCGTGCCGTCCAGGCGGTAGCAGTCCAGGATGCAGCGCCCGGTGTAGCCGCGCTGGCTGACGTCCTTGGAGTTGCTGGGGTCCCACTTGACGATGAACTCGTACTCGCCGTCGCCGTCCACATCGCCCACGCTCATATCGTTGGCGCGGTAGGTGAACGGCTCGCCCGCCGGGGTCACGCCGTCGGCGGGTTTGCGCAGCGGCAGGTCGATGTAGTTCTGCGCCCAGGGGCTGACTTCGGCGCAGGCGGGCTGTTCGGCCCCGGCATAGACGGCCGCCACGGCGTAGCGGTCGCCGGCGGCGCCCCGGGCGTCGCGGTAGCTGGTGCGGTCGGTCACGGTGGCCAGCGGCGCGCCGTTTTTATACACCACAAAGTCCGCGCCGGCCAGGCCGGTCTCGGTATAGCCGTTGACTTCGCTGCGCAGCAGCCGCCAGCTCAGGAACACGCCCTCCGGCGTGCAGACGGCCACCAGCCCGCGGCCCAGGTCCTCCAGCTGCGGGCGGGGCGCATGGACCACCGGCGTGCGCAGCGGCGCGCTTTCGGCCAGGACGGCCCCCTGCGCGTCCAGGGCCTGCACCTTGAGGTAATAGGGGATGTGCAGCGAACGGGTAAATCGGAACTGCGTGCCCGCCACGGCGGGCAGCGGCTTATAGATCTGCGCCGCGGTATCGCGGTCGCTCCACAGTACGCGGTAGCTCTGCGCGCCAAGGACCGGTTCCCAGGTCACCGTTGCGCCGCTGCGCGCGGCCTGCTGCAGGTCGATCTGTATTTGTTTTTGAATCGTTTGCATGATCGTATGGGCAGAATCTTTCCCCATGCCCGGGGGGTAACAAAGAAACGGGGCGCCGCGAGCGCTGTGCGGCGTTCGCGGCGCCCCTTAAAAGTTTCGGTCTGGTTTGCCGTTTGGGGTTTTTAGGCAGCGTGATACTGCGCGTTGACCTCTTCCTTCACGGCCGTGCCGCCCTGGGATTCCCAGGTGCTGACCGCCGCCTGGAAGCCGTCCCAATCAATGGCGCCGGTGATGTACTGGGTGCGGGCGTCGTTGATGGTCTGGTCCAGGATGGTGCCGTTCTGGACGTAGGTTTCGGACATATTCAGGTAGGATTCGGCCGGGTTGAACACGGCGACTTCCGCGCTGCGCTCCATGGCCTCGTCGCAAGCGACATAAGGCTCGGTGGTAGCGGTCTTGAGGGTGCCTTCCAGGATGTAGGGGATGTAAGCCACAGCCTGGTTCAGGCCCTGCTGCGGGTAGGCGGACTGCTCCAGATCCTCGTGCATGATGGCCGCGCCGGTCTCGTCGATCTCATAGGTCAGGCCTTCGATGCCCAGGTCGGCCAGGGCGCGCATTTCGGGGCTGTTCATCATATCCAGGAACTTCAGGCAGTTCTTGACGTCCTGCTCGGTCTTGGCGCCGTCCTTAGTGATGAGGAAGTAGCCGTTGTAGACCTGCACGGCGGCGGTGTGGCCGTTCACGGGGCCAACCAGGTTCATGCTGGCGTACTCTTCGGGGTTAACAACGCTCATGACGTCGTTCTGCTGGTAGTACAGCCACGCACGGCGGCCGGCGCTGTCCAGCGTATCAACGATGGCGCCGGCCTCGCCGCTCTGCACCTTGGAGCCCCACTCGCTGGTGGGAACGGTGATAAAGTCGGAGCGCATGATGCCCTCGTCATAGCACTTCTTCAGCCAGTCCAGGGCTTCCTTGTACTCTTCGGTCTCGTGGACGGGCACCAGGTCGCCGTCCTTCTCGACCCACTTGTAGCCGCAGCCGAACCAGGTCATGATAACGTCCATCCAGCCGGTGTATTCGCCAACGGCTTCCAGGCCGTAGGTGTCGTCCTGGCCGTTGCCGTCGGGATCTTCGTGGGCGAACTTATACAGCAGGTCGTACACTTCCTCCGGGGTATCGGGGGTCTCGGTGACACCCACGGCCTCGGCCCAGTCGGCGCGGTAGCTCAGGCCGTAACGGCCGGTGTTGCGCAGCTTGGGGATGCCGATGATCTGGCCGTTGACGGTCAGGTTGTTATACACATCCTCGGGCGCCTGCACCAGGTAGGGATAGTCGCCGCTTTCCAGGAACGGGGTCAGGTCCCAGAACGCGCCCTGCTGGGCGGCCTGGATAACGGTGCCGGTGATGGTGCCGGTGGCGGTCAGGATCATGGGCATATTGGCGCGATCCATCAGGGTCAGGCCAAAGGTGTCCTCGTAGGCGTCGCTGGCCATCGGCTGCCAGTTGACGCTGATGCCGATGAAGTCCTCGTAGGCGGCGCGGATCTCAGGGAAGCCTTCGCGCGTGTCGACGAGTTCGCCGCCGAAGAAGGACGGCACCATGCAGGAGATCAGCGGCAGGCCGGTGTCGGACAGGCCCAGGGTGCTGGTGTTCTCCGCAGCGGCCTCGCCGGTCTCGCCGGTGGACTCAGTGCCGCTGGTAGCGGTGCTGCCGGAAGTGGCAGCGGAGCTGCCGCTGCCGCCGCAGCCGGCCAGCAGGCTTACGGCCAGGGTGCCGGCCATAAGCAGGGAAACAAGCTTTTTCATGTGGGAACCTCCTAATTGTATTGTGCCACAGCCGGTCGCCCGGCTGCAAAACCAAACGGGATACCCCCGATCAGCCCTTGACCGCGCCGACCATGACGCCCTTGGTAAAGAACTTCTGGATGAAGGGGTACACGATCAGGATGGGCACGGTGGCGACCACGGTGGTGGCCATACGCACCGCCTTGGTGGGCGGGCTGCCGAACGCGCCCCAGTCGAAGCCCATGTCCTCGGTGGCGGCGCCGGTCAGGAAGATGACGCGGCGCAGCACGATCTGCACGACTTCCATCGACTGGTCGTTGATGTACATCATCGCGTTGAAGTAGGAGTTCCAGTGGCTGACCGCATAGAACAGGGAGACGGAGGCCAGCACCGGGGCCGACAGCGGCAGGATGATGCGGATAAAGGTCAGCAGGTCGTTGGAGCCGTCGATGGTGGCGGCCTCCTCCAGTTCCAGGGGCAGGCCCTGGAAGTAGTTTTTGATAATGATCATGTTGAACGCGTTCATCGCGCCGGGCAGCCACAGCGCCCAGAAGGTGTTGCGCAGGTTGAGCACGTTCGCGATGAGCAGGTACTGCGGCACCATGCCGCCGCTGAACAGCATGATGACGATGACCATGTTCATGAAGAAGTTGCGCCCTTTCAGGTAGGGGCGGGACAGCGGGTAGGCCAGCGTGCAGGACACGAACATATTGATCAGCGTGCCGACCACGGTGACGATGACCGAGTTCTTCAGGCCGTTGAACACCGAGCCGTCGCGCGTGATGTAGATGTAGGCGTTGAAGGACCATTCACGCGGGAGGATAAAGAACGGGCGTTCCAGAATCTCGCGCTCGGTGGCAAAGGAGGCGGCGAACACGTACAGGAAGGGTAGCACGCACAGCAGCGCGCAGGCGCCCACGATGATGTACAGAATGACCTGCACGACCATATCGCCGGGGGTACGCTTTTCGAACGCGCCGGTAGCCTTGATGACTTCGGCGCCGGATTTTTTGGCAGATGGCATAGCGGGCACCTCCTTAGTACAGGCCGGACTCGCCCAGAGCCTTGGCGATGCGATCCGCGCTGAGCACCATGATCAGGCTGACGATGCTCTTAAACAGGCCGGCGGTGGTAGCCAGCGAATACTGGCCCTGCGAAATACCGCGGGTGTAGACGTAAGTGTCGAACACTTCGGCCACTTTGCGGTTCATGGAGTTCTGCATCAGGAAGATCTGCTCGTAACCGGTGTTCAGCAGCGCGCCGACCTTCATGATGAGCATGATGACGATGGTGCCGCGGATGGACGGCAGCGTGATGTGCCACATCAGGTCCCAGCGGCCGGCGCCGTCGATCTTGGCGGCTTCGTACAGTTCCACATCCACGCTGGACAGGGCGGACAGGTAGATGATGGTGCCGTAGCCGGTCTCTTTCCAGATGTTCTGGCCTACGATCAGCACAACGAACAGGTTGGGGTCAGATAGAACGTCCGGCCCCTTGCCGCCCATCAGCTGCGCCAGGAAGTTGTACACAACGCCCTCGGTGGTGCTGAACAGCTGGAAGGTCAGGGTGGCCACGATGACCAGCGACACGAAGTGCGGGATGTACACAAAGGTCTGCGCCAGGCGCTTGAACCACATACAGCGCAGCTCGTTCAGGATCAACGCCAGGATGATGGGCGCCGGGAAGGCGAACAGCAGGTTGGCGATGGAGATGGACAACGTGTTGCGCAAAAGGTCGATGAAGTCTGTGCCGGTGAACAGCATCTCGAAGTTCTTGAAGCCGACCTTCGGGCTTTTGATCAGGCAGTCGATGATGGTGGTGCCGGCGTAGGGGCTGAAGTTCTCGAACGCCATGATCAGGCCGCCCATGGGAAGGTAGCAGAAGATGATCATCCAGACAACGCCCGGCAGCAACAAAAGGTACAGCCAGTAGTGCTGGCGCAGCGCTTTGCCCCAGGTGTTGTGCTTGCGGGCAAGTTCCCGCAGCTCTTTTTCGTCGGGCGCTGTTGCCGCTGCCACAGAATTGCTCATACAGGTTCCTCCTAACATCAAAAGATTTGCCCCGTGCGGGCAGTCGTTCGGCGCTGCCGCGCCCCGCCTGCTTTCGCTTGCCGCAAAGCGGAATGCAGGGTGCTTTCCGGCCCGCGCCCTGTGCCGGCGCGCAAAAACGCCGGCCGGGGCAGGAAAGCCCCCTGCCAAAAAAGCGCACGGGGGCCTTGCGCCGTATATGTGTATTGTAGCACCCGCTCCTTTGCCCCATCTACGCAAAAAGAGTTCCGGGCTGTGCATTTTCAGCTTTTTTGAAAGGGGTGCTTTTTGCTTTTTGGCGGCAAAATCCAAGGGAATATGATAAAATATAGACAATCTGTTTGGTTAATATGGACAATTTTGCTTGTCAGCCTTGTGCAAACCGCCCAAAAAGTAGCGTTTTTGTGTAGGGCGCCAGGCCCCGCTTTTTTGCAACGGCCAAAACGCCATGGTATAATCAAATAAAAGCCAAGACAGGAGAATGCCATATGCCCTGGGTGACCAAAGACAGCAAGGAGACCTACCAGCCGCAGGCGCGGCAGAGCTACACGCGGCAGCAGCGGCT
>CALWNS010000187.1 GCA_944382805.1 uncultured Gemmiger sp.
CCCCCGCTCCCGCGACCGAACCGCCGGCCGAAACGGAACCGGCGCCCCAGGAAGACCTACCGGAGGGCGATGCGGTCGATCCTATCGATACCGCTGAATCTTAAAACTGCATCACCATCCCCCGCCCCGGCGGGGGATGGCGTTTGCATGAAAAGGAGTTCCCATGAAAACGGAAAATAGAAAAAAGCCGTCCCAACTGCGGCGTTTCCTGCCCTACCTGCTCAAATACAAGGGCATTCTGGTCTTTGATTTGTTCTGCGCGGCGCTGACCACGCTGTGCGACATCGTGCTGCCCTCCATCATGCGCACGCTGACCAACGCCGCGACCGATGCCTCGGTCGTGCTGACCGTGGGCGTGGTGCTGCGGCTGGCGGTCCTATACCTTGTCCTGCGCATCATTGACGGCGCGGCAAGCTATTATATGTCCGGTACCGGCCACATCATGGGCGTATATGTCGAGACCGATATGCGGCGGGACGCCTTTGCGCACCTGCAGCGGCTGAGCCACACCTACTATTCCAATACCAAAGTGGGCCAGATCATGGGCCGCATCACCAACGACCTGTTCGATGTGACCGAGTTTGCCCACCACTGCCCGGAAGAGTTCTTTATCGCCGCCATTAAGATCATTGCCTCGTTTATTATCCTGTGCGGGGCCAGCGTGCCGCTGACGCTGGTCGTCTTTGCCTGCGTGCCGCTGATGATGGTCGTTTCGGTGCGCCTGAACCTGCGCCTGCGCGCGGCGTTCCGCAAACAGCGCTTCCAGATCGGCGAACTGAACGCCTCCATCGAGGACAGCCTGCTGGGCCAGCGCGTGGTCAAAGCCTTTGCCGCCGAAGAACAGGAAAACGAGAAATTCGACCAGGGCAACCAGGCGTTCCAGACTATCAAGAAAAAGACCTACCACGCCATGGCTGCGTTCAACACCTCCACCCGACTGTTTGACGGGCTGATGTACCTTGTGGTCATCATAGCGGGCGGCCTGTTCCTTGTATACGACCGCATCAACGCCGGCGACCTGGTCGCCTATGTGCTGTATGTCTCCACGCTGATCGCCACCATCCGCCGCATCGTGGAATTTGCCGAACAGTTCCAGCGCGGCGTGACCGGCATCGAACGCTTTTTCGAGATCATGGACACGCCGGTGGAGATCACCGACGCCCCGGACGCCAAGCCCCTGGCGGTCAAGCAGGGCGGCATCGAATTCCGCGACGTCAGCTTTGAATACCCGGACGACCACAACAAGGTGCTGCGCCATGTGGACCTGACCATCCACCCGGGCGAAAGCCTGGCACTGGTCGGGCCTTCGGGCGGCGGCAAAACTACGCTGTGCAACCTGATCCCCCGCTTTTATGATGTGACGGGCGGCCAGATCCTGATCGACGGGCAGGATGTTCGCGGCGTTACGCTGAAGAGCCTGCGCCAGGCGATCGGCGTCGTGCAGCAGGACGTATACCTGTTCAGCGGGACGGTGGCGGAGAATATCGCCTACGGCAAACCGAACGCCACGCAGGAGGAGATCGTCGCCGCCGCCAAGCTGGCCGGCGCGGACGGCTTTATCCGTGAGCTGAAGGACGGGTACGATACCTACGTAGGCGAGCGCGGCGTCAAGCTTTCGGGCGGGCAGAAGCAGCGCATTTCCATCGCGCGCGTCTTTTTGAAGAACCCGCCCATCCTGCTGCTGGACGAAGCCACCAGCGCGCTGGACAACGAGAGCGAGATCCTGGTCGGCCAGAGCCTGGACGCCCTGGCCAAGGGGCGCACCACGCTGACCATTGCTCACCGCCTGACCACCATCAAAAATGCAGACCGCATTCTGGTGCTTGGCCGTGACGGCATTGAGGAAGAGGGCACGCACGAGCAGCTGCTGGCGCGCAAGGGCATCTATTACCGGCTGTGGAACGGCCTTGTCAGCGGGCAAACGCTGTGATCCCCTGCCCTCTTGCACAATTTTTGCAGCTCTGATTTGTACCCTTGTGCAAATGTTTTGGATCGTTATGCTTTTGTCTTGCCTTTTTACCGTTTTGCGTGTATGATTAAGACACTTTCGGGCAAACAGCAGACCGCTTCCGTTTTGCCGCGGGCGGTCATGCCCTACCGGATCTGAGCGAAGGCGCGGGTGACATAAGAAAACAGAGGTTCTGCAAGAACTGCGAAGCATCGCAAAACCGCTGCAAAACGGTGGATGCGAGGCAGAGGGCCGCGCACTCCTTGGTGGAATGCAAGGCCCGATAACGCAGCAGACGCCGCTTTGCAGGCAGAGTTTTGCGGCTTTGTTTTCTTAGGGAACCGCGCAGAAAGGCGTGGTTTTTTTGAATCGTTCCAGCGGTATCCTGATGCATCTGTCCAGCCTGTCCTCCCCCTACGGGATCGGCACGATGGGGCAGGCGGCGCGCGATTTTGTGGATTTTCTGGCCCTGGCCGGGCAGAAGTACTGGCAGATCCTGCCCATCTGCCCCACAAGCTATGGCGACAGCCCCTACCAGTCTTTTTCCACCTTTGCCGGCAACCCGTATTTTATCGACCTGGACCTGCTGGCTGCGGACGGCCTTTTGCAGCCGGGGGAATATAAAACGATCGATTGGGGCGGCAAGCCGGAATGCGTGGACTACGGCCGCCTGTATGAACTGCGTTACCCGGTGCTGCGCAAGGCCTGTGTGCGGCTGCTGGCCGAACGCCCTGCCGATTATGAGGATTTTTGCCGGGAGAACGCGTTCTGGCTGCCGGACTACGCGCTGTTCATGGCGCTGAAGGACGCCCACCAGGGCGCGGCCTGGAGCGGCTGGGAGCCGGAGCTGGTCCGGCGCGAGCCGGCCGCCCTGGAAAGGGCGCGGGCGGCCTATGCCCGGGACATCGATTTCTGGCAGGCGGTGCAGTACCTGTTCTTCCGCCAGTGGACGGCGCTGAAAGCATATGCCAACGGCAAAGGCGTGCAGATCATCGGCGACCTGCCGATCTATGTGGCCGCTGACAGCGTAGACGTCTGGAGCAGCCCCGAAAACTTCCAGCTGGACAGGGATCTTACCCCCACCGAGGTCGCCGGCTGCCCGCCGGACGCTTTCTCGGCCACCGGCCAGCTGTGGGGCAACCCGCTGTACGATTGGGACGCCATGAAGCGGGACGACTACAGCTGGTGGATCCGCCGCATCCGCCACCTGTGCCGCATCTACGATATGGTGCGCATCGACCATTTCCGCGGTTTTGCCGGGTACTACGCCATCCCCTACGGCAGCCGGGACGCCTGCAACGGCCGCTGGCGGACGGGGCCCGGCATGGACCTGTTCCGCGCCATCGAAAACGCCTTGGGCCGCCAGAACATTATTGCCGAGGACCTCGGCTTTTTGACGCAGGATGTAGACGACCTGCTGAACGCCACCGGCTACCCCGGTATGAAGGTGCTGGCTTTTGCTTTTGACAGCGCGGACGGCGGCGGGTATCTGCCGCACGACTACAAGCGCGCCTGCATCGCCTATACGGGCACGCACGATAACGAGCCGGTCAACGGCTGGTTCGAGACGGTCGGCCCGGATACGGCCGCCCGCGCGGTGGAGTATCTGCGCCTGACCAAAGGTGAAGGATACCACTGGGGAATGCTGCGCGGGATCTGGGCCAGCGTGGCTGACCTGGCGATCGTACAGGCGCAGGACATCCTGGGCCTGGGGCACGAGGCGCGTATGAACACCCCTTCCACCTTGGGGGGCAACTGGTGCTGGCGCGCCAAACCCGGTGCGTTCAGCCTGCGCCTGGCGCAAAAGCTGCGCCGCGTGACCGAAGTATACTGCCGCCTTGCCCGGTAAAACGCATATTAAGAAAGAACCGCGCCTGTAAAACGGGCGCGGTTCTCTGTTATGTGTCCCGCCGCACGGCGCCGTGCCAGCGGCGGCGCAGCAGCAGCGCGGCCGGCGTCCCGCCCAAAAGGCAGAAAAGTGGCAGCTGTACCGCCAGCCCCTGCCCGGTCGCCCATACCGCGCCGCCTGCCAGCAGGGCCAGGGCGGCCGGGGCGAAAAACCAGGCCCACAGCGCCGGGCGCATGGCCAGGCAGCGCAGGATGCGCTGCAGTTCCAGGACGAACGTAAGCAGATTCGATACGACCATGACGCCCAGGAACCCGGCCGCCCCCTGCCGGGGCACCAGGCAGCAGATCAGCAGGATGCGCACCCCGCAGTCCAGCACCGTATAGCGGAATGTGGCCAGCTGCTCCCCCAGGCCTTTCAAAATACCGTCCAGCATACTTTCGAAGTAAAGGAAAGGCGCAATCCACCCCAGTGCCTGCACAAAAGCGCCGGCCTGCTCGTCGCGGAACAGCAGGGCCGCGGCCGGCCGGCCAAACAATACCAGCCCGGCGCCGGCCAGCGCGGCAAACAGCCCCGTCGTGCGCAGGGTCGTATCGACCAGGCGGTAAAGCGCCGCCCGGTCGCCGCGGGTCTTGGCGCGCACGATCTCCGGCATCAAAAGGCCAGCCAGGGCCGAAAGCACCGTGAACGGAAAAAATACCAGCGGCAGCGCCATGCCCTTGATGGTTCCGTACTGCGCCACGGCTTCGCTGCGGCGGCCCAGATGCAGGGCCAGGCACATGGGCAGCAAGCTGCTTTCTACCGCCTGCAGGGCGCTGACCAGTAGCCGGCTGCTTTGCACCGGCCAGGCGATGCGCCACAGCTCGTGCAGCGTGAACCCGTGCGCCGGGTCGCAGGGCTGCGGCCGGAACGCAGGTTCCCGCCCAGCAAAAAGGGCCATCAGCATACAGGAAAACGCCTCGCTGACCGTATTACC
>CALWNS010000188.1 GCA_944382805.1 uncultured Gemmiger sp.
AGTGGGCCTGCGGCGAGGGCATAATCGACGGCGTCTCCGACGGCGAGCTCTCCCCGAAGACCGGCGCCACCCGCGCTCAGCTTGCCGCGATGCTGATGCGCTTCTGCGTGGAGTACGTCGACTGATAATACCACCAGCAACCCCGGAAGGGCCGCCGTAAACGGCGGCCCTTTTCATGCGTACAGGAGGCAGTCATGAACATACAGATATACGGCAAAAGCAAATGCTTCGACACCAGAAAGGCGGAGCGTTATTTCAAGGAGAGGCGGATAAAGTACCAGCTTATCGACCTGCCGCGCTACGGCATGGGCCGCCGCGAGCTGGAGAGCGTCCGCGCCGCCGTCGGCCTTGACGCGCTCGTTGACCCGAAGGCCCCGGACGCCGACCTGATAAAATACCTCGCCGGCGACGCCGAGCGCTTTGAGCGCCTGCTCGAGTACCCGGACAACATAAAAACTCCCATCGTCCGCAACGGGAAAAAGGCCACCGTGGGCTATTGCCCCGAGGTCTGGAAGGATTGGGAGTAATAAAAACCGGACAAAGCCCGAAAGTTGTGGTAAGGCGGCGCAAACTTCATATATTGTTCACAACTCCGACATGATTCGGGTTTATAATTCCTCGGAAAGAGAATTGCTTCCGGGAGGTATAAGCTGTGCGCGTGGGTCTGGACGTGGGCTCTACAACGATAAAGTGCGCTGTGCTGGACGATTCGGGAAGGCTTGTTTACAGCGATTATGAAAGGCATTACAGCCATATATTAGAAAAGAGCGAGGAGCTGCTGCGCCGCGTCTGCGAGCGTTACGTGCCCGGAGGCAGGGCCAGATTCGCCGTCTCCGGCAGCGCCGGCATGGGCATGGCCGAGGGCGTGGGAGTTCCCTTCGTGCAGGAGGTCTTCGCCACCCGCGTGGCCGCTAACCGGCTCTCGCCGGGCACGGACTGCATAATAGAGCTCGGCGGCGAGGACGCCAAGATACTGTTTTTGACCGGCGCCATGGAGGTGCGCATGAACGGCTCCTGCGCCGGAGGCACCGGCGCGTTCATCGACCAGATGGCCACGCTTTTAAAGCTCGGCGCGGAGGAGCTGAACGAGGCCGCCGAACGCGCGGAGAAGACCTATACCATCGCCTCGCGCTGCGGCGTCTTCGCCAAGAGTGACATACAGCCGCTCATAAACCAGGGCGCGCGCACCGAGGACATAGCCGCGAGCATATATCAGGCGGTCGTCAACCAGACCATCGCCGGCCTCGCCCAGGGCCGGCCCATAAAGGGCAATGTGCTGTATCTCGGCGGGCCGCTTACCTTCTCGAGCGTGCTGCGCGAATGCTTTGACAGGACGCTCGGCGTAAAGGGCGTGTGTCCCGAGAACAGCCTTTATTACGTCGCCATGGGTGCGGCGTTTTATTCTGACGCGGAGCTTGACCTGCGCGCGGTGATTGACCGGCTGCAAAAGCGCGGCCTCGCGACGGATTACCGCTCGCTGCCCCCGCTCTTTACGAGCATGGACGAGTACGAGGCCTTCAGGGCCCGGCACGAAAAGGCCCGCGTCCAGCGCGCGCCCTTCCCGGAGGACTACGAGCTGCCGGTGCATATAGGCATCGACTCCGGCTCCACGACGGTAAAGCTGGCCGTTATAGACTCCGACGCGCGCATACTTTTTACGGATTACCGCCCGAATCTCGGAAATCCCGTCCCGCTTATACGCGACACCCTGCTCCGGCTGTACAAAGAGCATCCGAAGCTTCGCATAGCCTCCGTAACCACCACCGGATACGGCGAGGAGCTTGCCAAACACGCCTTCCACGCGGACTTCGGACTCGTGGAGACGGTCGCGCACTCCACCGCCGCGCGGCACTTCCTGCCGGACGTAGACTTTATCATCGACATCGGCGGGCAGGACATGAAGTGCTTCAAAACGGCCGACGGCGCGATAAGCGACATATTTTTGAACGAGGCCTGCTCCAGCGGCTGCGGCAGCTTTCTGCAGACCTTCGCCCAGGCGCTGGGCAGGGACGTGGAGGAGTTTTCCCGCCTGGGCCTCTTTGCCGAACGGCCCGTCGACCTCGGCAGCCGCTGCACCGTGTTCATGAACAGCTCGGTAAAGCAGGCGCAGAAGGACGGCGCCACGCTTGAAAACATCTCGGCGGGGCTCTCAATCTCCGTTGTCAAAAACGCCCTCTATAAGGTCATACGCGCCTCCTCGCCGGAGGAGCTGGGCCGGAAGATAGTAGTGCAGGGCGGCACGTTTTATAACGAAGCCGTGCTGCGCGCCTTCGAAAAGGAGATGGGGGTCGAGGTCATCCGCCCCGACATCGCCGGCCTGCTGGGCGCGTTCGGCGCGGCGCTGTTCGGCAAGGCCCACGCCGCCCCCGGCGCGCAAAGCAGCGTGCTGACCGAGCAGGAACTGGAAAACTTCAGCCAAAAGGTCAACACCGTGCAGTGCCAGGGCTGCGGCAACCACTGCCAGCTGACCGTGAACATCTTTGCCGACGGCAAGCGCTTTATTTCCGGCAACCGCTGCGACAAGCCGGTCACCGGCAAGGCCGACAACGAGGACCTGGACCTGTACGCCTACAAGCTGCGCCTGCTGCTGGACTATAAGCCCCAAAACCAGGGGAACAGCCACGGGACCATCGGCCTGCCGCTGTGCCTGAATATGTATGAACTGCTGCCGTTCTGGCATACGCTGTTCACAAAGCTGGGCTTTACGGTCAAGGTCAGCCCGGTGTCCAACCGCGCGCTGTACCAGGAGGGCCAGGCCACCATCCCCAGCGATACCGCCTGCTTCCCGGCCAAGCTGTCCCACGGGCATATCGCGGAGCTGGTCAAAATGGGGGTAGACGCGGTCTTTTACCCCTGCATGAGCTATAACATTGACGAAAACCTGGGCGATAACCACTACAACTGCCCGGTCGTGGCCTATTACCCCGAGGTGCTGGCCGGCAACTGCCACGAGCTGGCGCAGACCCGCTTTATCTACGATTACCTGGACCTGGCCCGCCGCAAAGACTTTGCCAAGCGGTTCCCGGCCGTGCTGGACAAGTACTTCCCGGGGCTGCCCCGCAAGGCGGTGGCCGCGGCCATCGACGCCGCTTACGAAGAATACGGGCGCCACATGGCCCAGGTGCGCGCCAAGGGCGCCGAGATCATCGCCCGCGCCCGCGCCGAGGGCCGCCGCATCATCGTGCTGGCCGGCCGCCCCTACCATGTGGACCCGGAGGTCAACCACGGCATCGACAAGCTCATCATCCGCCAGGGCGCGGCCGTTGTGACCGAGGACGCCGTCAGCCACCTGGTGGAAAAATTCCCCACCTCGGTGCTCAACCAGTGGACCTACCACAGCCGCCTGTACGCCGCGGCCCGCTACTGCACCACCCAGCCCGATACGGACCTGGTGCAGCTGGTCAGCTTTGGCTGCGGGCTGGACGCCATCACCACCGACGAGACCCGCGAGATCCTGCAGGAGGGCGGCAAGCTGTACACCCAGCTCAAGATCGACGAGATCACCAACCTGGGCGCGGTCAACATCCGCCTGCGCAGCCTGTTCGCCGCGCTGGAGGAACGCGCCGAGGATGGCCGCGCCGCGCACGCATAACGGAGGGACTGAACGGAATGGAGTATGTGACCCCCAACTTTACCAAGGACATGATCAAGACCCACAAGATCCTGATCCCCAACATGGCCGTGACCCAGTTCCGCCTGATGGCCGCCGCGCTGGAATGCGAAGGCTATAACGTCGAGGTGCTGGGCAACTGCGGCAGCGAGGTGGCGCAGCTGGGCCTGAAATACGTCCACAACGATACCTGCTACCCGGCGCTGCTGGTCATCGGCCAGTTTATCGACGCGCTGAACAGCGGCAAGTACGACCTGGACCACACGGCGCTGCTCATCACCCAGACCGGCGGCGGCTGCCGCGCCTCCAACTACATCAAGCTTTTGCGCAAGGCGCTGGTCAAATCCGGCTACGGCAACATCCCGGTGGCGTCGCTCAACTTTTCGGGGCTGGAAAAAAACAGCGGCCTGCCGCTGACCGTGCCGCTGCTGCGCAAGGTCATCGCCTGCATTTTCTACGGCGATATGCTCTGCGCGCTGCGCAGCCAGGTCAAGCCTTACGAGGACCAGCCCGGCGCGGCCGACGCCGCCACCGAGCGCTGGATCGCTGAGATCCAGGGCTGGATGCGCGAGGACCGTAACTACAGCGGCCATGACATGAAGCGCCAGTTCCCGGCCATCGCCGCCGACTACGCCAAGATCCCCCGCACCGTCACCCCCAAGGTCAAGGTGGGCGTGGTGGGCGAGATCTACGTCAAGTATTCGCCGCTGGGCAACAACGACCTGGAAAAGTTCCTGGAAAGCCAGGACTGCGAAGTGAACCTGCCCGGCCTGATGGGCTTTGTGGAATACTGCATCGCCAACCAGACGCTGGACGTGACGCTGTACGGCGGCAGCAAGCTGAAAGCCGGCGGGGCCGATATGCTGCTTTCCTGGCTGGATTCCATTGGGGAAAGCTGCAACGCGGCCCTGCGCCAAAACGGCTTTTATGCGCCCGGCTCCTTCCGCGAGCTGATGAAAAAGCCGGAGGGCGTCATCTCGCTGGGCGCCAAAATGGGCGAAGGCTGGCTGCTGACCGCCGAAATGATCGAACTGGTCGAGGGCGGCTACGCCAACATCGTCTGCGCGCAGCCGTTCGGCTGCCTGCCCAACCACATCGTGGGCAAGGGCATGATCAACAAGATCCGCGCCCTGCACCCGGAAGCCAACATCACCCCCATCGACTACGACCCCAGCGCCACCCGCGTCAACCAGGAAAACCGCATCAAGCTGATGCTGGCCGTCGCGCGCGAGAACCTGGGCCAGGCCCCCGCCGCCCCCGCGCCCCTTTCGGCCGAAGCCCTGGCCGGCGGCGCGCCGCAGATCGAGACCAAGATCCCCGCCGGGGTCTAAGCCGCCCCCGCGCAAAGCCTCCCTTGCCAAAGGGAGGCGGCCTCGAAATACCGTTTGGCAAAAATAGGCCCGGCTGCGCAAATGCCATTTGCGCAGCCGGGCCTTTATTTATTTATGGCTTTTGCCTGTCAGGCTCCCGTCTGGGTGGACAGATGATCCGGCAGCAGGCGGGTGATCTCCACCCGGCAGCTGTCCTCCGCGCAGGTCATGGAGGCAAGATATTCCCAGTTGTTCTCAAACCAGGCGTCCCAGGCTTCCTGGCCATGCCAGACCGTTGTCTCCTCGCCGTTCCTCTGCCAGGAATCGGCCGGGGCGTCCGCAAAGCTAAGGCCCTGCGGCTGCCAAATGTCCTTGTAACCCTGGATCCAAAGGGCCTGTTCGTCCTCGCTCCAGGTTTCTGCCAGGGGGGCGCTGCTGTGCCAAACCAAAAATTCCCCGTCCGCCAGGCGATAAGATGTGTCCAGATACACCGAGAACAGCGGTTCGTCTGCCTCGTTCGTCCACCGGCCGCCGCCGAGCAGGAACTGGCCGAACACCGCCGGCGTATACGACTCCACCGGGTCGCCGGCGATCGAGCGGAGCGCCTTTTCCACGGCGTCCCGCTGTTCGCCCGCCGCATCCCAGCTGATGCCTGTCAGTTGACTTTCGGCATCGAACTGCAGGGTGATGTTCTGCGCCGCCAGCTCAAGCACTTCGCCTTCCTCGATGGAAAGGAGTGTATTGGTTCTGCCGCCGTCTTCGCCCAGCGTATACGCCGTGCCGGCTTCCTCCAGCTGCCGGCAAGCCTCCTCCAGCGTGAGCGTCCAGGGGTATTCCGGCACAGCGTAGGAAGCCTTTGCGGGGCCGCAGCCTGCAAGGAGCGCGCAGCCCAAAACAGCACCCGCAAGCGGGAACGTCCAGAAAGCGTTTTTCTTCATAATGCAGCCCCCCTAAGGTCTGGCAAACAGGTTGACTTATTCCATCCGTTGTATGTCTTGGCTTGCGTCACCGCTTCGGCTTTCCGGGCAAAGGAAACTGCAATGCGATTACCAGTGCCAGGGCGGCGGCAATAACCAGAAAGAACAACCCGATGTTACCGGTGAATAATATCCAAAAGCTGTAGTGATAAACTTCCTGCGCCAACAAGGCGCCGGTGCTGCTCCGGTATTCTACTCGGATCGGGCGATTCAGCAGGTCGGTACTTGTGACTGTTGTGCCAAGCACAGTGCCATCCGGGCCACTGCATTCGGCGGTGATTTGGTGATTGCTGTAGGTATACAGCACAGTTTCCTCTGGCTGTTCCCCTTCAACCAGGTATGTGGTTGTTTTGGCTAGCCGATCGTTGTCATAAACATGGGTTTGGTATTGGGAAGCTCCGTCAGACTCGACCTGAATTTGCTGTATGATTTGGTCGCTATTTTCTTCTGCGTAATCCAGCGTGACATGACTAAGCGATTTCTCTGCGGAATCTAACAAGCTATAGCTGCTGATCCGCCCCGCAGCATCTTTCCAACCCGTGCAGCGCAGTGTTGCGCCGGTCGGAAGCATCCATTCAAGTACATTGGCGTCCGTCAGGTCATACAGAAAAGAAGTTTCTTTGCCGGCTAGGGTATACAAATAGCGGGTGTTTGTGCCATCAGAATTGATATGCCGGACTTCGCAGCGAGTGGGAAAACGCCGCGTAAAATGAGTGACAGAGGATACCTCTCCATTTTGGTAATTGGTGCGCTCTAAGGTGGTCCACTGTCGCTCGTTGATAGACGCGGGGGCGGGAAAATCTGTCTGGAAAGAGGCGTCAGTGGTCAACACAGTCAAAACCCGGTCTGCCGGACGAAGCAAACTCAGTCCCCATAGTAACAATGCCAATACCAATACAAACACTACCGTGCGCAGTACTCCACGCGCCACAGGGCCCATTGTTGCCTTTTTGGTAGAAGGGTTAGGCATAAGATTCTCCTTTGTCTCACTGAATGGGAAACGAAAGATTTCTTTGTTCTATAATAACACTTCCGATCATATAACACAATAATTTGTGGCACTATTGCTTGGCTGCGGTTTGGCCGTTACTCCTCGAACCGCACCCAGTTACCGCTGCCGAGCGGCACTTCCTCCAGGTAGACGGTTGCGGGGTGTTCCTCGTGCCGCACCCAGTTGCCGCTGCCGACAGGGGTGTTTTCGTAGTAGAGGATGGCCCCGCTTTCTTCCGCGGCTTGCACTTCTGCCGGGGCCGTTGGCGCGGCCTGGGTGGGGGCCGCGGCTCCGCCGGGCGTCCGCACGGACACAGCCAGCAGCGCGGCGGCGGTCACGCCGCCCAGGGCGGCCGCGGTCAGGACTTTTTGGGTAAGGGTTTTCATGCGGTTCTCCTTTCCTGGCCCGGCATGACCGGGGGCTTCAAAGTTCTGTGCGGGTTCAGATCATGCCGCAGACGATCCGGCTTTCCTCCTCGTCGTCGGTACACAGCCAGACGGTCTCGCGGTCGGTGCGGGTCTCGGCGGCGCCGCAGGTCTCGCACACAAAGGTTTTGCGCACGCTGCGCGCGGCCTCTACATCGTTATAATACGGCGCGCCCCCGTGCGTGCAGCTGCGCACGGCCCCGGTCGGGCTCCACGCGCCCGGCTCGCTGCTTTGCAGGCTCCGCCGCCCGCCGCAGTCCGGGCAGCCGTCCGGGTCGTAGCAGACCCAGCGCCGCACATAGCCTTCGGCCAATGTAGTTGCGCCGCAGCCGGGGCAGACATAGGTGTCCGCTACGGGGTTGGCCTCCAGCATATCCAGCCCGCTGTAGGCGGCGCCCTCGGCGCAGGGCCGGGTGACGCCGGTTGGAGTCCACAGCCCCCAAAGGCGGTCGGCCCGCACCGGTGTGCTGCCGCAGGTTTCGCAAACGGCGGGCGCTGCCGGGTCCTGGGCGTATTGTTCGTACACCGCGCGCAGGTCGGAATCAAAAATCACCGGCTC
>CALWNS010000189.1 GCA_944382805.1 uncultured Gemmiger sp.
GTAGGCGGCCAGCGTTAGGAGTAGAAAGAAAAAGCTGTTTTCAGTGAGCAGTTCCGTCATCTTTCTCCTCCTTCATCCCGGCGCTTTTGCAGCAGGCGCTGGGCCACGCCGCCGCCCGCTCCGAAAGTGAACACGGTAGAGCCCAACACCAGCACCAGAAGCGGCAGCAGGCGGGATGCCACCAGGGGCCAGCTTTCCAGCAGACCGATTGCCGGGCCTACGAACAGCACCGGCATCAAATCGGTGAGGAAGGCGCCGGTCTGCTGTACGGCGGCCAGCGGCAAAAGACCGCTCTGCAACGCCCCGAACAGCAGTACAATGCCGTACACCGCCGCCGGGACCGGCAGCGGAAGCCATTGGTGCAGCAGCTCCCCTGCAAAGCTGAAAAACAGGATCACGCAAAACTGTTTGACAAAGCGCATGGGTTCCTCCCGCAGAGCATCGGCTCAGCCGCGCACCAGCGCCACCGAGAGATCGTTGACGTTGGTTCCGGTGGGGCCGGTGATAAGCAGACCGTCCACGGCCTGCAGCGCATGGTAGGCGTCGTTATCAGCCAGCGTTTGGGGAATGGACCAGCCCTTGGCCGCAAGCGCCGCCGCGGTACCGCCGTCAACATAGCCGCCCGCAGCATCGGTAGGACCGTCGGTGCCATCGCTGCCCGCCGAAAAGACCGCTGCGTCCTCGACCCCGGCCAACACCGGGGCAGCGGCCAGCGCCAGTTCCAGGTTGCGGCCGCCCAGGCCGCTGCCGGTCAGGTATACAACTGTCTCGCCGCCAGCCAGGAAAGCCAGCGCCTGCCCACCGCCCGCGTGGGTGCGGGCGATCGTCCCGAGGAACCGCCCCGCCTCCCGCGCTTCGCAGTCGAGACGGTCGGTGAGCAGGACGGGACGGTAGCCCAGCGACCGGCAGGCGTCGGCCGCCGCCGCACAGAGTTCCCGCACGCTGCCGGTGATGCAGGTCTCGACATTGTCCAGCCGCTTGGGGGTCTCCTGCCCGAGCAGTTCCCGGGCTTTGGGGGAAAGCCGCAAACGGTATTTTTCCGCCACAGCCCGTACATCAGCACAGGTCGAGGAATCGGGGCAGGCGGGGCCCGAGGCGATCATATCCAGTGGATCGCCGAGAATGTCCGACAGCACGATCTGAAACACCCGCGCCGGAGCGCAGGCCTGAGCGAACCGCCCGCCCTTGACGGCGGAAAGGCGCTTGCGGATCATATTGATCTCCACAATGCTGGCGCCGCTGGCCAGCAGCTGCCGGGTAACGTCCTGCAATTCTTCGCCGGGGATCAACGGCTGTTCAAACAGGGCGCTGCCTCCGCCGGAGAGCAGAAACAGCACCGTATCCTCCGTCCCAGATCCGGCGACCAGATCCAGCGCGGCCCAAGTGGAGGCAAAGCCGTTTTCATCAGGGATCGGGTGGCCGGCCTCCAGGCAGGTCACGCCGGGGAGTTCCCCCTGCACATGGCCGTATTTGGTGATGACGACGCCACCGTCCACCCGGCCCAGGCATCCAACCGCCGCATGGGCCATCTGCCAGGCAGCCTTACCGGCAGCCACCAGCAGCACCCGCCCGCCGGGCGCAAAGCTCGACAAAGCGCGCCGCACGGCGGCGTCAGGGAGTACGGCCGCAAGGCTGTTGCGCAGCACATAGTCTGCATCCGCACGCAGAGACCTATCCATACAAAATCCTTCCTGTAACATGTAACATGTTCCGTGTCAGCAGGTCGCGCCGCCGTCAACGACAAACTCCTGCCCGGTCACAAAGCGGGCTGCATCACCGGCCAGATACAGCGCACAGGCGGCGATATCTTCCGCCCGGCCGATCAGACCTAACGGGGATTCCTTTTCAAACCGCGTTTTGAGACCGGGGTCGTCCAGCACGCCCTGTGTCATTTCGGTAATAACAAATCCCGGGTAAATCGTGTTTACGCGGATTCCCTGGGGGCCAAGCCGCCTGGCCATCGAGCGGGAGAAGCTGCGCACAGCGCCTTTCGCCGCCGAATAAACCACCGGACCGCGTGCGGACAATGCGGCCAGCGACGCAATGTTGATGATGGTTCCGCCTCCGTTTGCCGCCATGGCAGGCCAGGCATACCGGGTTGCAAAAAATGTCGAATCAAAATCGGCGGCAAATGTCGCCCGCAGGTTTTCGGCCGTGAGTTCTTCCTCGAGAGCGCCGCTTGCACCGCGGCTCCCCGCGCTGTTGATCAGGATGTTCACCCGACCGAATCGGGCCAGGCAGGCTTCCACCATGGTACGACAGTTTTCTTCTCCGGTCAAGTCGGCGGAAAACGCCTCGCACACACCTCCGCTTTCCCGGACGGCCGCGCAGGTTTCTTCCAGCTTTTCCATACGGCGGCCAACCACCAGGACCGCAGCGCCTGCCTCTGCCAGCGCCAGCGCGCAGGCACGGCCGATGCCGCTGCCGCCCCCGGTCACGATCGCTGTCCGGCCGGTCAGATCAAACCATTCGGCTGGTCTCATCGTACGTCCTCCGCTGTGCACGGCGGTTCTGCTTGCGCCGCCGGGGATCGTTCGGGGGTGCCCTGCCCGGCAGCCTTGACCCGCCCGGCTTCGGGCAGGTCCCCTTCATGCAGTTCCACCATCATACCATCGGGTCCGCGGAAATAGGCATATTTGAAACCGGCTACCCGCTCGCTTCCAACAATCGGCGTCATCATCGTATACCCCAGCGCCGTCACTTTATCCACCACGGCCTGCATATCGCGGACCCGCAGCATAAAATGCATGGAGCCGATCTCATTGTGGTTCATGGGCGGGCGCGGTACACCGGCCGGGTCCACATACCGGTGGATCTCAAGGTCAACGCCGCCTTCTCCGTGCAGCATCAGCACATCCATCACCTGCCCGTCCACGCCGGACAGGCCTTTGGCGGGCTGTATCTGATTTCTCGCCTCGAAAACGACCTGCATCCCCAGGGCATCGCAAAACAGCCGGAGGCACTCGTCAATATCCGTTACCAGAACGCCTACTTGAAAGACGCCCCGTACCAACGGTTCCTTCATATAAACACCTTCTTTCCGAAATTGCGGGCGCCGCCCGCTGCCGCGGACGGCGCCCGGGACTGTTTATTCCGCCTTGGCCGCCACAGCGCGTTCTGCGCGGATGCGGGCGTTGGTCTGTTCGACTTCTTCCATCTTCTCCTTGGTCAGCGGATACCAGTGCATGGCGATCAACGTGCAGATCCAGCCCAGGATCGGCAGGCCCATCCACAGGAACATGGCCATCCAGTATACCGGGGTGGTGCAGGGGTCTCCGGGCTGGGGCTGGACGCTGACATAGCCGATGGCGGTCAGGCACAGGCCCACGATGGTGGTGGACAGGCTGGAGAGCAGCTCGTCAATAAAGGAATACAGTGTACCGACTGTGCCCGGCATGAAGCTGCCGGTGCGGGCCAGCTCATAGTCCACGATGTCGGGCACGAGCGAGTTGGTGACGGCAGAGGTCATCTTGACCGAGGCAGACTGCGCGATGCACAGCACCAGGAAGATGACGGTGGGCACGGCCGCCTGGCTGATGGTGGTGGGGTCGATGACGGTCATATAGAGAACGATCACAGCGCTGATCGCGGCGCTGATGGCCGACCACTGAACAAGGGCCTTCTTGCCGCCGGTCTTGCCCATGAGCTGGGTGCCCAGCAGGATGATAAGGATATTGGGGACCATCGTGTAAGCCTGGAAGGCGCCGCTGAACTCATAGTTGGCAATGACGATGCCGTAGATCAGGGTGGTGATGGCCGCCTGGGTGGAAGCCTGCGAGGCGATCTTGTCGCTGACGGCCGAGATCACATACATCTGCATGGCGCGGTTGCCGGTCAGCAGGTTCCACATATCCTTGAAGTTGACGTTCTTGTTGTTGGCCTTTTTGGGGAAGTTGCCGGGCTTATCCGCCGGGGAGATGCCGATCATGGCCAGCACCTCAAAGACGACCGCCACGACGGTAACGATGATGGCCAGCTCCTGGAACAGCGGCACAGAGAGCTCGCCGTATTTGGGCAGCAGCAGGCTGGACAGAGCCATCTGGAAGATGGCGCCGAACACGGTGGAGTAGATGATCTGCCAGCGGAAGATCTTCGGGCGCTGCTTGGGGTCGGTGGTCAGGACCGGGTTGCCGGTGTGGGTGGCGATGGCCGAGATGGACGCGCCGATGACGTAGATCGCGTAGATCGCCGTATAGGCCACGATGCCGCCGCCGATGCCCCAGTAGAACATACCGAAAACGGTCAAAATCTGGATGCCGCGGCCCAGAATGATCAGGATGCGCACACGGCCGAATCTGCTGTTGACACGGTCGGTGAGCATGACGAGGAACGGGTCGATGAAGCCGTCCAGCAGACGGGTGGCGGTTGCGATGTAACCGACCGTTGCGACCAGCAGGCCGTAGCCGCCGGTGGCGATGTAGCTGGTAAACATCATCAGGATCATGAAGAAGTTGCTGGTGGCGCTGTGGCAGGGCCAGAGCAAAAGCTGCCAGGGTTTACAGGTGATGTAGGTCTTTTTTTCGGTTTCCATGGGGATCCTCCTTACACAAAATTTTACCACAGTCCGGACGCAAAAGGATATACCTCCCCCTTACCCCCGGAGCTGTTGTTCCGAAAGTTTTTAACGGCCGATCTCGATGCCGGTCAGCTTCTCATAATAGCGGGCAATACAGCTGTGGTCGTGCTGGCCTTCGCCCTGGTTGTGCAGCCACTGGAGCACCTCCTGCACCTCGGCGGTCATGGGAACCGGCGCTCCCACGGTGTGCGCGCAGTCCAGGGCGTTGTTCAGGTCCTTGATGTGCAGGTCGATCTTGAAACCGGGCCTGCCGTCCCCGGCGATCATCATGGGGGCCTTGGCGTTCATGACGGTGGAGCCCGCCAGGCCGCCGCGGATCGCTTCAAACACGAGCTGCGGGTCCACACCGGCTTTCTGGGCCAGGGTCAAAGCTTCGGCCAGGGCCTGGATGTTGCAGGCCACGATGATCTGGTTGGCAAGCTTTGTGGTATTGCCGGCGCCTACTTCGCCGCAGCGCACAACGCTCGAACCCATTGCGCCCAGCAGGGGCTTATACTTGTCAAAGACCTCCTGCTTGCCGCCGACCATAAAACTCAGCGTGCCGTCGATGGCCTTGGGCTCGCCACCCGAGACCGGGGCGTCCAGCATCTCAATGCCCCGCCCGGCCAGTGCCGCGGCGATTTCTTTACTGGCCACCGGGTTGATGGAACTCATGTCGATGAACACGGTGCCGGGTTTCATGTGGGCGGCCACGCCGTCCTTGCCCAGCATGACCTCCTTGACCTGGGGGGAGTTGGGCAGCATGGTCAGCACCACGTCGCAGCTTTCGCCGATGGCGGCGTTGGGGGCCTTCTTTGCGCCCGCAGCCACCAGCTCATCGGCAGCTTTGTTATAGCTGCTTACGGTCAGATCATACCCCGCCTTGAGCAGGTTCCTGGCCATCGGTTTACCCATGATGCCAAGACCGATCATTCCAACTTTCATCATACAAAACTCCTTTGCCTTTTGTCTGAATCAGGATTTATGACTTCACTGCGCCGGGGGGTTCCGGCGCGGTGTCGATCACGATCGCTTCATACTCCCGGAGAACATCCAGCTCCAGTTCGAGGGCGTCCCCGGTCATGCGGCCTTCTACTTGTCCGCCGTTCAGCGTTTTTGCCTGTCCCCGAACCCCCGGCAGTCTGAGCCGGATGTCCCGCAGCGACAGCGGGTCGCACCAGCTGTTGCCGAAGCAGCCGCTTTCGTTGACCAGCTGTACCACCAGATTGCCGGGCTTTTGGGTTAATGTCAGTTCTGCCATCGGGGTCAGGCCGGGAGCCAGGTCGGGCAGGCCGCACAGGTTAAACAGTACATCCTGCAAACAGCGCAAGGGGTTATCCACCCCTGCCTGCACACAGACTGCCGCCCCTTTCCAGGGCAGATAAACGCTGCTGCCCTTGCCGTAAGGCATTGCCACCAGGCCGGGCACGTTTTCCCTGGCTTCAAACCAGCAGACTTCCGGCGGACCGAACGGATGTTCGGGTATCAGCCGCAAGCGGGTCTGCGCCTTCGGTTTCGGCTGCACGCACCAGAGCGTTTCGCCAAAATCCAGATACGGCGTTTCGGCACAGCGCGGGAAGCAGGAAGCCTCCTGCGCCGGGATCTCCAGCATGGACGACCGCAGGTTTTTGCGCACCTCCCGCACCTGCTCGGCCCCCAGGCAGGCGAGCCGTGCGCTGCCCGGCCCCTGTGCGGCGCCGCCGGTTGCCAGCAGAATGCCGCCGCCCTGCACAAACCCATCCAGCAATGCGGCCTGGGTTTCGGTCAGGCGGGGGGCGTCGGGCAGGATCGCCAGCCGCTTGCCCGCCAGCTGCGCCGCCGTTTGCAGGCTGCCAAGCGGGATCTCGTCAAATGGGATATGGCTTTCGGTCAGTACCCGTACCCAGCCTCTGGCTTCGTCCTCCATACGCTGCCAGCTTCCGGTCTGCAGCAGCACGACCTGTGCGGCGCTGCGCAGGCCGCGGAAGATTTTTTCATGCGCCTTGTGGAACTGAAACACCCGGCGGGTGGGCGCAAGAGCCGAAGTGTCCCGGTGGGCGTCCAGCCGCCCCATGATATACAAACTCAGGCTGCCCGCGTTGGCCAGGTTCTGCCACTGGCGCAGCGCCATGAGGGCAGGCGGAACCGAGATATACCGATGCCGGAACCCAAGAAAATCCACGCTGGCGTCATCGCTGGGTCTGACCCGTTCCGGCCCGGCTGCCAGCCGTGCGTTGGAGGATGCTTTGTACACCCAGTTGGGCCGGTCATAATCAAGGCTGACCTCGCTGCGCAGAAAGTCCACGCCGTCCAGCGCCAGTTCCGGGTCCAACTCTTTCAGAAAGGTCTTCAATTTTGCTTTGTGCTGGGCACTGCGCTTCATCTGGAAGGCCACATAAGGTCCCAGCGCCGGGTCTCGGGGATCGGAGGCCTGGGGAGCAGTCTTGCCGGTCTCCTGTTCGTAGAGGGCGCGGCACCGTTCGCATTGGCAAACGCCGTGGAAGTTGCCGTCATAGTCGCTCAGAAACACGCTGCTCATATTGCAGTACAGCCCGTCGAAAGGAATGGCTGCGAACAGTTCCTGCAATACCGCAAACATGGCCTTATCGAGATATTCGCCGTTGGGGCAGACGCTGACATACCCGTGATAGTCGAGGATGCTCCCGTCCACCAGCCGGGCAGCCCAGTCTGGATGTTGCTCATACACGAACCGCTGGATGCGGGAAAAATCCGTCCGGGCAATGACCCGGATGCCCTGGTCATGGCAGGCCGTCACAACGTCTGCCAGGCTGTCGCCGGTGAGATAAGGGTTGCGGGGCTGGAAGTCCAGCTTTGTGGGGTAGTTGGCCACGATGCCCGCGGCGTTCAGGTTGACCACCGTTGCGCCGAATTCCGCGAGATCCCCGGCAAACCGGGCGGCGTCCATATCCGCCATGGCACGGTCGGGCAGGTTGGTCTGCACCATCCGCCAGGGCGTTGTCTGCCACCAATGCGCCATCTGGTTCATCTCCTTTTCCTTTTGGCGGCGAAACGGCCACCGCCCTCTATTTGACAAAATAATCCGGGTGTGTTTTCATGTATAGTAACAGCAAGCAATCGATAGGAGGGTTTGCCGTGCAAGATCGGATACAACTGTTTTTGGAACTGGTCGCCTGCAATCAGCCGCTGTTCTACTGGTGGTATGACCCGATGGGCAACCTGTTGGAAAGCACCTGCCAGACGGAGAAGATGCTGGACGAGGTGCTCCGGTTGTCCGGCGCGCTGGAAAGCGCCGTGCGCGCCGAGACCGACCAGCCGATGATTTTGGGCAGCAACTCGTTTTTGCTCTGGGTCGCCGACCGGGAGATAGAAAACGAGGAATGCATCGCCCTGCATATTCTCGGTCCTTTCTTTGCCAATGAGGTCCATACGGATACCATCAATCAATTGATCCGGCAGCTT
>CALWNS010000190.1 GCA_944382805.1 uncultured Gemmiger sp.
AGGAGCTGCTCCGCGCGGCCGACCTTGTCAGCCTGCACTGCCCGCTGACCGCCGAGACCCGCCACCTGATCAACGCAAAGACCATCGCCATGATGCGCGATACCGCTATTCTGGTCAACACCAGCCGCGGCGCGCTCATCGATACCCCGGCCCTGATCGAAGCGCTGCGCCGCCGCAAGTTCGCCGGCGTGGGCCTGGATGTCTACGAGGACGAGGACGGCCAGGTGTTCGAGGATTTTTCGGACGATGTGCTGCAAAACGAGGTCGTGCCCGTGCTGCTCAGCTTCCCCAACGTGGTCGTCACCAGCCACCAGGCGTTTTTTACCCGCACCGCGCTGCAAAGCATCGCCATCACCACCATGGAGAACGCCCGCGCCTTCGCCCGCGGCGAACCCCTTGCAAACGAAGTCAAAGCATGAAAAACCGCGCAGGCCGTCACGGCTCTGCGCGGTTTGCTTATATATTCGCTAACACTGTTGAAAAAGCAACTCAACGAATCGTAGATGACCTTGTAAATGGAGCGTAGGTTGTCAAATTCCTCTGGGTATGATATTTTAGCAGCAAGGAGGTGCAAAGATGTTGTAGACAGTAGTGCAGACTTCAGCCAGCCGGAACCGGCTGGCTTTTCTGTTGCCCCCTATGCTCCAACACCCCTTCCCTTGTGCCGGGCGAGCCGTTCCCATCCCGTAACACAGGTGCAAACGGCGGCCGCTCCGTTTAATGTTTATCATTAAATTTTTATTGACAAATGTGAAGCATCCTGCTACAGTAAGGGTGAGGTGATCGGTATGAAATGGACGCAGAAACTTTTGGACGAAGCGTTTGCGCGCAGGGCGGCCGGCTTGATGTGCTGGCTGTGCCGGCTGGTGATGGCGTTCGCCCTGTTCTGCCTGGTTTTAAGCGTGCTGGGGCGGCAGACGTTTACGCTGCACACGGCCGAAGCCACCTTTGAGCGCGCGATCATGGCCGAGCAGGATCACGCCGCGCATTCCGGTGCGCTGACGGTACACACCAGCGACGACGTTTATGTCCATGCGGCGGACGGCCAGCCCGGCCCGGCCGTCCGCGTGGGGCTGGTGCTGCTCTATGCGGCCGATGCGCTGCCGATGCTGGCGGCCTATTGGCTGCTGAGCCGGGTGTTCGGCCGCGTGGCCGGCGGGCAGATCTTTACCGCCGCCAACGCCCGTTCCCTGCTGTATTACGGGCTGCTGCAGCTGGCGGTGGCGCTGCTGATCCCCTGGGTGAAAATGGCGGTCTGCGCGCTGGCCAGCCTGGCCGGGCAGGGGGAGCTTTCGCTCAGCACCGGCTCCCAGATGTTGAACGCTTTTATCCCCAGCATCGCTTTCCTGGTGGCCGCTTACATCATCCACTACGGCATCCATTTGCAGGACGAGGTGGACCACACGCTATGATCGTGATACGTTTGGACCGGGTCCTGGCCGACCGGAAAATGAAACTGAACTACCTGGCCGCGCTGGTGGGTATTTCGAACGTCAACCTTTCTTACCTGAAAACCGGCAAGGTGCGCGCCATCCGCTTTACCACGCTCAACGCGATCTGCCGGGTGCTGAAATGCCAGCCGGGGGATATCCTGGAATATGTAGAGGAGGAGGAATAGCCCCCTCCCCTGCCGTTTACGGGCGGCCGAGCGCCGTGTTGTCCTTGGCGCGGGCGCGCAGTTCCGGCACCGGGTGTTCGGCGGTCTGCCAGCGGTAGTCCTGGCCGTGATCCGCGATATACTGCTGTATGACCCGGTGGCTCATGACGTTTTTCAGCGGCGTGTTCACCGTCTGCTGGTACTCTTTGAACGTGTCGGGCTGTTTCTCGCTCGTGTCGCAGTATCCCTCGCCGTCGGCGGTGTTTTGCACGGTGGCTTCCAGCACGCCGCGCACATAATCGATGTTGCTTTCCAGGCGCAGCGGCGCGGGGAATTCCGGCTGCGGGATGATCTGCCGCCACTGTTTGCCCTCGTACTTTTCCAGCAGTTCGGCCGCCAGGTGCAGGTGCAGCACCTCCTGTTCCAGCAGCCGCTCCCAGATCTTGCGCAGGCGGGCGTCGGGTTCGGTCTCGGCGCAGCTCCAGTACAGCCAGCATTCGACGTACTGGTGCCACAGCAGGTTGGCCAGCGGGGTCGTTTTGGGGTCCAGCAGGCTGCCGTACTGGGTAACGTGCTGTTCCTCCACCATGCCGATCTCCTGGTACAGGCGGCGGCCCGTCTCGTCCGGCCACAGGGCGGCCGTGTTCATATAATAGTTCATGGTCTGCTGCTCGGCCGCGGTGATGACGTTGGCCGCCAGCACATCGATCAGGGCCGCTTTTTTGCCGTTCAGCGGGCGGCGGATGGAATCGTACGGGTGGCGGTGGTGGGCCACGGTGGGGCGGCCGGGCATGATCTCGGTATAATGGCCGACAAGGTCCTCGGCTTTTTGGCCGGCCGTGGCGTCCAGGTAATCGGCGTAGCGGTACAGGTGGTCGAAGTCCTCCAGCAGGGCAAAGTCCAGCGCTGCCTTGACATCGGCGTCCTGCACGCGGGCGGCCAGGTGGGCGGTCAGGTCGGTGGCCAGCTGTTCGTAGCCGATGGTGTGTTCGAGCGCGGTCTCGTCCGCGGGCTTCAGGTGGGTGAGCAGCTTTTGCTGCTGCTGTTCGCTGCGGCGGATGGCCGCCAGCCGGCGGCACAGTTCCCGGTCGGCCGTACAGCGGGAAAGCTGGTGCCCGAACCAGACGTTTTCAAACTCGGTCCCGGTCATCAGGATCACGCGGGTGCGGGTGTAGGGGTCGACTTCGGCTTTTTCATACGGTTCCGGCCAAAGCGCTTTCCAGTCGCAGAACAGCGCGGCGCTTTTGTCCGGTTTTTCGGCAAACGGATTCAAAACGGCATCCCTCCTTTGTTGCGCCTATAGTATGGGCACGGGCCGGGCGTTTCATGCGCATTGCGCATTTGCCCCGGCTTGTGCTATACTATGTGCAAAGCGCGCAGAGCGCGCCAAAGGAGGTCGATGCAGATGCCGCTGCAGATCGTGCGCAACGACATTACCAAAATGAAGGTGGACGCCATTGTGAACGCCGCCAACAGCTCGCTGCTGGGCGGCGGCGGGGTGGACGGGTGCATCCACCGCGCCGCGGGGCCGGCGCTGCTGGCCGAATGCCGCACCTTGGGCGGCTGTGCCACCGGCAGCGCCAAGATCACCGGCGCGGGGCGGCTCCCCTGCCGCTGGGTGATCCACGCCGTGGGGCCGGTGTGGCAGGGCGGGGGCCGCGGCGAGCGGGAGGCGCTTGCCTCGTGTTACCGCACGGCGCTGGAACTGGCGCAGGCGCACGGGTGCAAAACGGCAGCGTTCCCGCTGATCTCCGCCGGCGTTTACGGCTACCCCAAGGACCAGGCGCTGCGGGTGGCGGTGGATACGATCCGGGCCTTTTTGCAAAACTGCGAGATGACGGTATACCTTGTTCTTTTTGATCAGGAAGCCTGCCAGATCGCCCAGGCGCTGTACGGCGAACCGACCGCCTAGCCATATACGCTATACAAAAGCGAATCCCCCGGCCTTGGCCGGGGGATTTCCGTTTTTCCGGGGCTTAGCGGCCGCGGCGTTGTTTTTGCAGGTCCTCTACGCGGCCGCGCAGGCGGGTCAGCGCTTCGGGCTGGCGGGGGGCCTGCATATGCGGGAAGGCCCGCAGCAGGCGGTTCATGCCGGAGCGGCGCTTTTCCACTTCGGCGCGCAGGAGCTTGGCGTGGCCGGCCAGGTCGGTGATCTGGTCGTACAGGGCGGCGGCGTTCTCCCGCCCTTCCATGGCGGCCAGCATCAGCTGCAGCCGCTGTTCGTCCAGCAGCGTATCGATCGTCATGGCGCCGGTGCCGATGTGGGTGGTCATTGCGTCGCTCAGGCTGCGGATCTTATCGCCCAGGTCCCCCAGCGCGCGCAGGCTGCGGGCCAAGCCGGCGGCCTGCGCAAAGGACAAGCCCGCGTCCACAGCCGCCACCACCAGCAGCACACAGTCTACCGCCAGCAGCGCAACGTGCGGCAGCCGCTCGACCGGGGCGGCCAGCAGCGGATGCACCAGCCGGACCATGACCAGGCTGCCCAGCCCCCACAGCAGCGTAAACTGCGGGCAGATAAACCCGCCCACGTTCCAGCGCTTGTCGGAATAATCCCACCAGCGGGTGTGGAACAGGCGGTACAGCACCCAGCCGCCAAACAGTTCGATCAGCGTGGACAGCACCGCGCCTACCAAAAACACAGCAAGCGGATTCCTGGCCAGCGGCCCCAGGGCGACCAGCAGCGCCACCATGCCAAAGCCGTAAATGGGACAAAGCGGGCCGTTGAGAAAGCCGCGGTTGACCAGTTTGCGCAGGGTGACGGCGGCAAAGGCGACTTCGGCGCACCAGCCCAGGAAAGAGTAGAGAAAGAAATACAGGATCAGCCGGAGCGGCTCGGTCATACGGTCTCCTCCTCTTCGTTCAGGCGGCGGGCCAGCGCTTTCGGCTCGACCCAGCTCACATCGGCGTCCGGCCCTTTGCGGGCGATCAGCGCCTTGATAGGGATGCCCTGTTCGGTAAACATCCCCTCGTGTTCGGTGCGGATGTTCCAGGCCGGCTCCCCGTTGTGCAGGTCAAAGGTCTGCCAGGTAACGGCGAACCCGGCGGCCGGGAAATAGGAAAGGCTGTCCCGGAAAAGGTCGTCGTCATCGGTCTTGAACCAGATCTCGGCCCCTTCGTCCATCAGCGCGCGGTATTGCAGCAGCTGGCGCGGGTGGGTCAGGCGGTGCTTGTGGCTGCCGGCGTTCTTGCTCCACGGGTTGCAGAAATTGATGTAGATGCGCGCCACGCGGTCGGCGGGCGCAAACGCGCCGAGCAGCCGTTCGATGTCCAGCGAGGCGATGCGCACGTTATCGGTGGGCAGGCGCTTTTCCAGGTAGGCTTTTTCCACCTTGCGCTTGGCCAGGATCAGCACTTTGTCGGTGATGTCGATGCCCAGGTAGTTGTTTTCCGGGTGGGCGCTGGCCAGCTGGGAAAGGAAGCCGCCCTTGCCGCAGCCGAGTTCCAGGCAGAACGGCTTTTGCGGCGCAGGGTACAACTCGCGCCAATGGCCGGCGTGGGCCAGCGGGTCGTGGACATGGAACGGGCAGGCCAGCAGCTCCGGCCGGGCATAGGGTTTGAAACGCATTCGCATGGGGTGGGTTCTCCTTATGGTTTGTTGGGGCCGCTCAGCAAAAACGTGCGGGCGGCTTCGTAACCGCCTGCGGCCAGGCTGCCCTGGCAGACTTCGGGGCTGCCGCCGCCGCGGCCGTCAAAGGCGGCGTTCAGCGCCGCGGCCACGGCGCGCACGTCCTGCCCCGGGGCGGTCAGGGCGTAAGCCAGGCCGCGGCCGCCGGGGGCGAACACCGCGCACAGCGCGCCGGTGCGCGCAGCCACCGCCAGGCACAGGCGGCGCAGGCCGTCGGCGTCCGCGCCTTCGCAATACGCCGCAAACGGCGCGCCGGGCACGGCCGCGGCGGCCAGCGCCCCGGCCAGCGCGCGCTGCAGCGCCACCAGGCGCTGCTTGGTCTCGGCCGCGGCCTCCTGCGCGCGGCGGGCGGCCGGGGCCAGGCGGCCCGGCCCGGCCGAAAGCAGCGCGCCGGTCGCCTCGGCGTCGGCCCAGGCTTCGGCCACGGCGGCCTGCGCGCGGCCGCCGCACACCACGGCCAGCCGCACGCCGCCCTTGTAGTGCTGGGCGGACAGGATCTTGATCTGCCCCACCTGCCCGGTGCGGGCCAGGTGGGTGCCGCAGCAGGCGCACAGGTCGGCCCCGCCGGCGTCCACCAGACGCACGGGGCCGGCCAGTTCTTTTTTGCTGCGGTAGGGCAGGCCGGCCAGCTCGGCCGGGCCGGGGTACCAGGCGCGCACCGGGGCGTTGGCGCGCACGGCGGCGTTGGCCTCGGCTTCGGCCTGCGCCAGCTGGGCCGCGGTGAGCGGCCGGTCCATATCCATGCGCACGGCCGGCCGCCCGATGTGAAAACCGACGTTTTCGGCCCCAAACAGACGGTGCAGCGTGCCGGACAGGATATGCTCGCCGGTGTGCTGCTCCATGTGGTCCAGCCGGCGCGCCCAGTCCAGCACGCCCTCCGCCGTGCCGCCCACCGGGAGCGGAGCTTCCAGCGTGTGCCAGACCACGCCGCCGCGCAGCTGCACATCGGTGACGGTCACGCCGCCCAGGGCGCCGGTGTCGCAGGGCTGGCCGCCGCCCTCCGGGTAAAAGGCGGTGGCGTCCAGCGCGGCGCGCCAGCCGCCGGGGGCCGGTTCGCAGGCCAGCACACGGGCGGTAAAGCGCCGGCAGGCGGCGTCGGTCTCGTACAGTTTGACGGTCGGCTGCATGGCAGCGGCCTCCTTTCAGGCAGGGGTGAGTTTCTTTATTATACCACAAAACCGGGGTGGACAAAAGCCGGAAATACGGTATAATGAAAAGCAGAGAAAAACCGCGGCAGCACGCTGCCGCTTGCCCACAGGAGGATGTTTATGAAACGGTTCCTTTGCCCGCTGCTGGCGCTGGCTCTGCTGGCCGGGTGCAGCGCGCCGGGTACGCTGCCCGCCGCCACGGCCGAAACGGCGGCCGCCCCCACCCCCGCGCCGCAGCAGCTGACCGTATACTATGCCGCCGGGGCGGAAAGCCCGGCCGGGGCGGCGCTGCGCGCCTATGCGGCGGCGCAGGGCGTAGAGCTGACCGAGCTGGGCCCGCAGGACGACCCCGCCGCGGCCGACCTGGCCGTGCTGCAGGCCGAACCGGCCGCCGACGGCAGCTGGCTTAACCTGCGGGAGGACACCCTGCTGGCCACCGCCGCCGCGCGCGGCGGGCTGACGCGGGAGGACGGCCTGGCCGCCGACACGGTGTATGCGCTGCCGCTGGGCAAAGCGCTGTACGCCTATTGGGCGGACGGCGCATTGCTGGCCGCGCTGCTGGGCGGCGGGCAGGACGCCGTGACCGCCGACCTGCAGGCTGCCAGCTGGGAGGAGTGGAGCTCCCTGGCCGAAACGCTGACCGAATGGCTGGCCGAACCGGCCGAGACCACGGTGACGCTGAACGGCCGGGACTATGCCCTGCCCGCCGAGCGCCCGGCCGAAGCCGCCGGCCTGACCGGGGTGTTCAGCCTGTGCGCGGAGCCGATGACCGCCGGCGGCGGCAGCCTGCCGCTGTACACCAGCGCGCTGCTGGCCGCCGGGGCCGAAAGCCAGGCGGCCGCCGCCCAGGCCGTGGCCGGGGGCACGGCGCTGTTCTACCGCGGGTCGCTGGCCGGCTGGCGGCAGTACACGGGCAGCGCGCTGGCCGAAAGCCTGGTGTGGCTGCCGGTCAAGTGCGACCTGGTGCAGAGCGACCTGGGCGATACCGAATACAACCTGACCGGCCTTTTGAACTACCCCGTTCTGGCGGGCGAAGCGTGGCTGGGCATCCCTGCCGGCGCGTCGGAGCAAGGCCGGCAGGCGGCGGCCGCCGCCATGCTGTGGCTGTACACCAGCCAGGCCGGCGAGGAGACGCTGACCCAAACGCTGGGCCTGGTGACCCCGTGGGGCACCGCCAGCGACGACGACCCCCTGGCCGCCATGCAGGTGGAGCAGGTGGGCGCGGGTATCCTGCCGCAGCCCGTGCCAAACACGGCCCAGGCCGCCGCGCTGGCCGAAGCCGGCCGCGCGCTGCTGTATACCGAGGACGGCGCCGCGCGCGAAAGCTTTGGCTCCGCCGTGCGCACCGCCTGGCGCGAAGCCGCCGTGCAGGCGCTGGCCGAGCCGGAAGCCGCTGACGCGCAGGCGGGCTGAGCCATTGGGCAAAAGCCCCAACTTTCCACGTTTTGGCGGGCAATTCTTTGTACACGGCGGCGGGCTGAAAAAATATGCAGGCCGTGGTATAATATATACTGCGAAATGCGGGGCAAAAAACGGCCCCGCGCCATGTTGAGAAATAGCATTCCTGGAGGCATACGCATGGAGTTTACACGCGCACAACTGACGGCGCAGGTCGCCGCGATGCGGCAGATGTTTGACGACGTCCAGCTGGTGGACCCCAATACCCGCGAGATTCTGGACCCGGAAACGCTGCAGCCCACCGGCCCCGCCGGGGAGGTTCCCGCGCTGGACGAACGCGGCCGCGCCTGGCAGCCGGTGTTTTTGCAGGACAGCACCTGCTTTACCCTGTACTGGAGCGTGCGGCCGGAGGGCCGCCCCTGCGTGCTGGCCGTGACCTACGACCTGCCGCACGTGGAGGCGGGCAGCAGCCGCGAGGCCAATGCTTTCTACCGCCTGCTGAGCCAGTGCCGCGAGGAACTTTGCCATGACTACGTGACCGGCGTGTACAGCCGCGCCTACATAGATTCGGCGTTCCGCGGGCGCGTGGCGGCCGCCGCGCGCGGCGGCGCCAAGGTCAGCGCCGCCATGGTGCGCGTGAACGAATACGCCGCGCTGTGCCGCAGCGAGAGCGTGGCCGCCGCCGACCGCTGCCTGACCACGGCGGCCGGCATCCTGGGCCTGGCCATGGACGGCATGGAGTGCGAAAATACGCTGATCCGCCTGGAGGACGGCGTGTTCCTGATGGTGGCCATCGGCGCGGGCGCCGCGGAGCTGGAAGCCCATATCCAGGACGCCTTGCAGGGCAGCCGCCGGAATTTCAGCATCACGCTGGCGCGGCGCGGCGCGTTCACCGCCACGGTGGCCGCCGCCGACTGGGCCGAAGCCGGCAGCTGGGACCTGATGGTGGGCCTGGCCGAAAGCCGCCTGTACGACGCGCCGTAAAAACAAACGGATAAAACGCCCCCTGCCGGCGCATACTGTGTGGGAACGAAGTTCCGACCCGTATGACCGACAGGGGGTATATTTATGCAACCGGACCAGAAAAAGATCCAAGCCGACAACGAAGCGATGCTGCAGGAGGTGGTGCAGAACACCGAAACGGGCAAAAACACGCTGGAGGAGATGATGGGCCTGACCCACGACCAGGCGCTGAAGGACGAGATGATGCGCCAACGCAACGAGTACCGCCGCCTGAACCAGAAGGCGCACACGGCGCTGGACGCCATCGGCTGCGAAGCGCGCGGCCAGAGCGCGGCCGCCCGCATGGGCGTGAGCATGGGCATCCGCACGCGCACCATGCTGGACAAGACCACCCGCAACCTGGCCACCATGCTGGCCGAAGGCAGCGGCCAGGGCGTGCTGGACTGCCGCCGCGCCGAAAGCGACTACCCGCTGGCCAGCCCCGGCGCGCACAAGCTGATGCAGGAACTGTGCGACTTCCAGACCCACGCCGAACAGACCTGGCGGGGGTTCGTATAAAGCAAACGGGAGGCCCCGGCCGGGGCCTCCCGTTTGTCAGCCGGTCAGGGCGTAGACCAGCGTCATCATGGCGATGCCGATCAGGATGCTGAGCGAGTTGATCTGCGCGGCGCGCGCGCCGTCGCCGCCGGCGCTGCGGGTCAGCAGCGGGGCCACGCTGGCCACCGGCGCCATAAGCAGCACGCAGACCGCCTGGCGGATATCGGGCGGCAGCGGCGCCAGCCAGTAGACCCCCGCGGCCAGCGCGGCCGCCACGCCGTAGCGCAGGGCAAAAAAGCGCGCCATGGCCAACAGGTCCTGCTTGCCAAAGTTGAGTTCGAACAAAATGCCGATGCTGAGCATGGCCAAAAAAGCGTTGGCGTTGCCGGTCACTTCGGCCAGGCGCAGCAGCGGCGCCGGCAGGCGGATGTGCAGCGCGGCCAGCGCCAGCATGAGCAGGTAAGCGTCGGTGATGGGCGAAGTAAAGATCTTTTTGGCCAGCAGCCTGCCCGAAAAGCCGCCCCGCCCGGCAATGCCTTCGGCCATGCTGTAGCTGACGCCGTACAGGTAGACGGCCACCGCGATGTCGAACAGGCACAGCGCGGCAAAGCCGTTGGCCGAGATCAGCCCGGTCAGGAACGGGATGGCAAAATTGCCGACGTTAAAGCTGTTCATGCTGAACAGGTACAGCAGCTTTTCCCCCGCGGGGGCGCGGCGGGTGACGGCCAGGCCGACGGCGGTCAGCAGCGTGCAGGCCGCGAAGCCGATCAAAAAGCACCAGGCGAACGAGGGCTGCAGCTCCAGCGCTTTCAGCCCGTTGACGGCGGCCGCCGGCATGGTCAGGTACAGGATGACCGATTTGAGGAAAGCGGAATCCTCGACCTTGAACAGCCCCGCGCGCTTGAACGCATAGCCCAAAAACAGCAGCAGCAGGTAGACGAGCGCCTGGGTCAGTACGTTGCTCACGCCTTACTCCTTGCTCTTAACTTCGGGCAGGGCGGCGCGCAGCGCAGCCAGGATGCCGGGCAGGGCGGCCGCCGCCTGGTCGCCGCCGATCTGGGTCACGGCGGCGCGCAGCGGCACCGATTCGAACATCTGCGCCGCAGCTTCGCCGGTCATGCCGGCGTTTTCGCCGCTGCCGAACCGCTGCAGGATCGACCGCATGACCGGCGCGGTGCGTTCGTCCCGCAGCAGGTCGTCCGTGGCGGTGTCCGCATCGATGCGCAGCGGGCGGCGGCGGTCGGTGGCGAACCGCAGCGCCAGGCGCACGGGGATGTTGCGGCTGGAATGCCCCAGCAGCACGGCATAGCGGCCGGGGGCGGCGTACCAGTCGCCCAGTTCCTCGTCGTAATAGCTCAAATCGCGGGCGGTCAGGGTAAAGCTGACCTGCGTTTCCTCGCCGGGGGCCAGGGCCACCTTGGCAAAATGGCGCAGCTCCTTGGGCGGGCGGCCGGCCGTGCCGGTCTCGTCGGCCACATACAGCTGCACGACCTCTTTGCCGGCGCGCGCGCCGGTGTTGCGCACAGTCACGCTCACCGTCACGCTGCCGTCCCGGGTGAGCGTATCGGCACAAAGCGCCGCGTCCCTGTACACAAAGCCGGTGTAGGAAAGCCCGTGCCCGAACGGCCAGCGCACCTCCATGCGGCGCGCATCGTACCAGCGGTAGCCCACATACACGCCCTCGGCATATTCGACGGTGCGGCCGTTGCCGGGAAAGTTGAGGTAGCTGGGGTTATCCTCCAGCCGCAGGGGCCATGTTTCGGGCAGGCGGCCGCAGGGGTCGGCTTCGCCGTACAGCAGCGCATCGGTGGCGCGGCCCACGGCCTCGCCGCCCAGGTACATACACAGAATCGAAGAGACGTCGTCCGCCCACGGGCATTCGACCGGGCTGCCGGTGTGCAGCACCACCACGGTGTTCTTCTGCACGGCGGCCACGCGGGCGATCAGGTTGTTCTGGCTTTCGGGCAGGCGCATATGCTTGCGGTCGTAGCCTTCGCTCTCAAAGCTTTCCGGCAGGCCGGCAAAGATCACGGCCACATCGGCCTCCTCGGCCGCTTCGACCGCTTTCAGGAACTCGGCCTCCTCGCGCTGGTCGCGGTCGGCGGGGAAACCTTCGACATATTCCACCGCCCGGCCGCGGGCGCGAGCCGCCTCCAGCGCGCCGTCCACCCGCCAGGCGTTCACATGGCTGGAACCGCCGCCCTGGTAGCGCGGCGTTTGGGCAAAGCCGCCGATGTACACAACTCTTTGCCCCTGGGCGATGGGCAGCGCGCCGCGGTTTTGCAGCAGCACGGCGCATTCGGCCGCCAGGGCGGCGGCGGTATCGTGGTCGCCGGCCAGGTCCAGTTCGGGCGCCGGCCCGGCCGCCAGGTCCGCCCAGCGCAGCACGATGTTCAAAATGCGGGCCACGGCTTTGTCCAGCACGGCTTCGTCCAGCGTGCCGGCGCGCACGGCCGCCGCGATCTTGCGGTCGTTGACGCCGCCGCTGGCCGGCATTTCCAGCTCGCAGCCGGCTTTCAGGCCGGCCACACGGTCGGACACCGCCCCCCAGTCGGACATGACAAAGCCGTCAAAGCCCCACTCTTTGCGCAGAATATCGGTCAGCAGCTGGCGGTTTTCGCCCGCATAGGCGCCGTTGATGCGGTTGTAGCTGTGCATGACGGTCCAGGGCCGGGCCTTTTTGACGGCGGTCTCGAACGCGGGCAGGTAGATCTCGCGCAGCGTGCGCTCGCTCATGTTGGACGAGCAGATCATGCGGCGGGCCTCCTGGTTATTGGCCGCAAAGTGCTTGATCGAAGTGCCCACACCCTGGCTCTGCACGCCCCGGATAAAGGCGGCGGCCAGCTCGCCGGCCAGGCAGGGGTCCTCGGAATAATATTCAAAGTTGCGGCCGCACAGCGGGCTGCGCTTGATGTTGACGGCCGGCCCCAGCAAAACGCCCACGCCGAGCGCGCGGGCCTCGGCCCCGATGGCCGTGCCCATGCGGCGCAAAAGCGCGGTGTCAAAGCTGGCGGCGGCCGCGCAGCCGGCCGGGAAACAGACGGCGGTAGCGGCCCTTTCCGTGCCGCTGCCCCCCTTTTGGGTGCGCAGGCCGTGGGGGCCGTCCGACACCAGCATGGCCGGGACGCCCAGGCGGCCGACGGCCTTGGTGTACCAGAGGTCGGCGCCGGAGCAAAGGCCGGCTTTTTCCTCCAGCGTCATGGATGCGATCAGTTCAGCGATATTGGCAGGCATATGCGCCCTCCTTTTATGTGCGGGTCGTTTGGGGGCCGGCGCAGGGGGCCGCGCCCCGAATTTTGACTATCATACACCATTTGGCCGTCTACTGCAAGATATTTTGTGTAAATTCACAAAAAATGCAAAACCCGAAAGCAAAAATTACCATTCCGGCCCGTCCAAAAATCGCTTTCACGTCCCGTTTTGTCCTTATTCTGCGCACACTTGGCCCCACAGCGCAAACATTTTTGCAAAAAAATCTTGTCAAGCCGGGCAAAACGTGCTAACATTAAAACCGGTGACGAAACTTATATAAAGGAGTTGTTGTATCATGTCTATTCAGAATGCTTATCTGGCTGATGTCTACGCCGGCCTGGCCGCGCGCAACGCCGAGCAGAAAGAATTTTTGCAGGCGGTGGATGAAGTTCTGGAGTCTTTGGAGCCGGTCGTCAACGCCCGCCCGGAGATTGAAAAGAACGGCCTGATCGAGCGCCTGGTGGAGCCGGAGCGCGTTGTCATGTTCCGCGTGCCCTGGGTGGACGATGCCGGCAAGGTGCAGGTCAACCGCGCCTACCGCGTGCAGTTCAACTCGGCCATCGGCCCCTACAAGGTCGGCCTGCGCTTCCACAAGAGCGTGAACCTTTCGGTCATCAAGTTCCTGGGCTTTGAACAGATCTTTAAGAACAGTCTGACCGGCCTGCCCATGGGCGGCGGCAAGGGCGGCAGCGACTTTGACCCCCACGGCAAGTCCGACGCCGAGGTCATGCGCTTCTGCCAGAGCTTTATGACCGAGCTGTGCCGCCACATCGGCCCCGACACCGACGTGCCCGCCGGCGACATCGGCGTGGGCGGCCGCGAGATCGGCTTTATGTACGGCCAGTACAAGCGCATCCGCAACGAATTCACCGGCGTGCTGACCGGCAAGGGCCTGACCTTTGGCGGCAGCCTGGCGCGCACCGAGGCCACCGGCTACGGCCTGTGCTACTTTGCCGACGAGATGCTCAAGGCCAACGGCCGCAGCTTTGAGGGCGCCAAGGTCGTGATCTCCGGTTCCGGCAACGTGGCCATCTATGCCAACCAGAAAGCCACCCAGCTGGGCGCCAAGGTCATTGCCATGAGCGATTCCAACGGCTACATCGTGGACGAGAACGGCATCGACTACAAGGTGATGAAGGAGATCAAGGAGGTCAAGCGCGCGCGCATCAAGACCTACCTGGACTATGTGCCCACCGCCAAGTATGTCGAGGGCAGCGTTGGCATCTGGAGCGTGCCGTGCGACATCGCCCTGCCCTGCGCCACCCAGAACGAGCTGCCGCTGGAGGGCGCCAAGGCGCTGGTCGCCAACGGCTGCTACGCGGTGGCCGAGGGCGCGAATATGCCCTCCACCCCGGAGGCCGTGGCCTACCTGCAGGCCAACAACGTGCTGTTTGCCCCGGCCAAGGCTTCCAACGCCGGCGGCGTGGCCACCAGCGGCCTGGAGATGAGCCAGAACTCGCTGCGCCTGGCCTGGACCTTTGACGAGGTGGACGCCCGCCTGCAGGGCATCATGAAGAACATCTATGCCAGCGCCGCCCAGGCCGCCGAGACCTACGGCATGAAGGGCAACCTGGTCGCAGGCGCGAACATCGCCGGCTTTACCAAAGTGGCCGACGCCATGCTGGCGCAGGGCATTGTCTGATCGTTCCCGCAAAACCGAAACGCTTATCCCCGCAGGGAGTTTCCCTGCGGGGATTTTGCTATTGTGCCAAAAACAGGGCCGCCGTTTTGGTCGGGTTGACGGTTTACAGGGCGCGGCGGCATCTGCGATAATACCTTTATAGCATACGCAGGGAGGCGCGCGCGATGAAATACGTTTTGGCCCTGGATCAGGGCACCACCAGCAGCCGCTGCATTTTGTTCGATGCGCAGCAGAACATCGTGGCCATGGCCCAGCGGGAGTTTGCCCAGCACTACCCGCAGCCCGGCTGGGTCGAGCATGACCCGATGGAGATCTATTCCAGCCAGTACGGCGTGATGATGGAGGTGCTGGCCAAGTCCGGCGTTTCCCCGCGCGATATTGCGGGCATCGGCATCACCAACCAGCGCGAGACGGCCATTGTGTGGGACAAGGCCACCGGCCGCCCGGTGTACAACGCCATCGTGTGGCAGTGCCGCCGCACGGCCGAAGCCTGCGAACGGCTGAAGGCCGACGCCGCATTCACCGCCTATGTAAAGGAGCGCACCGGGCTTTTGATCGACGCCTAGTTTTCGGCCACCAAGGTCGCCTGGATCCTGGACCATGTGGACGGCGCGCGCCGCCGCGCCGAGGCCGGCGAGCTTTTGTTCGGCACGGTGGACAGCTGGCTGATCTGGAAGCTGACCGGCGGGGCCGTACACGTGACCGACTACACCAACGCCAGCCGCACCATGCTGTTTGACATCGAGCGCCTTTGCTGGGACGAGGCGATCTGCCGCCGCCTGGGCGTGCCGCCGGCCATGCTGCCCGCCCCGCGCCCGTGCAGCGAGGTGTACGGCACGGTGAACATCCAGGGCGTGGAGGTGCCCATTGCCGGCATTGCGGGCGACCAGCAGGCCGCGCTGTTCGGCCAGGCCTGCTTTGCCGCCGGCGAGGCCAAAAACACCTATGGCACCGGCTGCTTTTTGCTGATGCACACCGGTGAAACGCTGCACCGCAGCCGCCACGGCCTGCTGACGACCATTGCCGCCGGCCCCGGGCCGCGCGTGCAGTATGCGCTGGAGGGCAGCGTGTTTGTGGGCGGGGCGGTCGTGCAGTGGCTGCGGGACGAGCTGCACCTGATCACCGAAGCGGCCGACAGCGAATATTTTGCCCAAAAAGTACCGGACAGCGCCGGCGTGTACCTGGTGCCGGCCTTTACCGGGCTGGGCGCGCCGTACTGGGATATGTACGCGCGCGGCGCGCTGGTGGGGCTGACGCGCGGGGCCGGGCGCAACCATATCATCCGCGCGGCGCTGGAATCCATCGCCTACCAGACCGCCGATGTGCTGGCCGCCATGGAGGCGGACGCCGGGGTGCCGCTGCGCGAGCTGCGGGTGGACGGCGGGGCTTCGGCCAACAACTTTTTGATGCAGTTCCAGGCGGACATCATCGGCCGCACGCTGTGCCGCCCGCAGATCCGCGAGACCACCGCCCTGGGCGCGGCCTACCTGGCCGGCCTGGCCACCGGCGTGTGGCGGGATACCGGCGAGATCCGCGCCCAGTGGACACTGGACCGCCGCTATGACCCGCAGATGGACGAAGCAAAGCGCGCCGCCCTGCGCGCCGGCTGGCGCAAAGCCGTAGACCGCGCCAAAGGCTGGGCGGAGGAATAATCAAACGGAAAGCCCGCGGCAAGCGATATGCCGCGGGCTTTTTTTGTATGGTTGGGCGTTCAGCGGTCCCACTTGTCGCACAGCGAGGCGATCTGGCTGGCAAAGCGGGCCAGGTCCTTGTTGGCGCCGCCGCGGTTGTGCTCGATCACGACCATCAGGCGCTTGCCCATATTGACAAGGCGTTCGAACGCCTGGGCGGCGCGGCGGGACTTGTAACTTTCGGCCGCGGGGTGCGGCTGGCGGTGGACGATCTTTTCGGTGTTGCCCTTTTCCAGGCACTGCACCGCGCCGCCCGCCAGTTCGTATACCGCGCCGTTGTAGGGCGCTTCGGCGGCGTAGCCTTCGCCCTGCAGCTCTTTGGCAAAGCCGGCGCAGACTTCGTCGTCGCCGTGGTTGACAAAGACGAACCCCGGCTTGGGCGCAAAGTGGTGCAGCCAGCGCAGCAGCCCTTCGTGGTCGGCGTGGCCGGACATCCCGGACATCTGGGCGATCTCGGCGTTGACCTGCACCTCCTCGCCAAACAGCTTGATGCGCTCGGCGCCCTCCAGCAGGGTGCGGCCCAGCGAGCCTTCGGCCTGGTAGCCGACGAACAGGACGGTGCATTCTTCGCGCCAGAGGTTGTGCTTGAGGTGGTGGCGGATGCGCCCGGCGTCGCACATACCGGAGGCGGACAGGATCACCTTGGGGCTGGGGTCGGCGTTGATGGCGACCGAATCCTCCTTGGTCTCGCTGATGCGCAGGCCGGGGAACTGCAGCGGGTTGCGGCCGCTGCGCACCAGGTCCAGGGCCTCCTGGTCAAAACATTCGCTGTAATTTTCGCGGAAGATGGTGGTGGACTTGCTGGCCAGCGGGCTGTCCACATACACTTCGAACTCGCCGTGGCCCTTGACGCGGCCCTCCGCCTTGATCTGGCGGATAAAGTAGAGCATCTCCTGCGTGCGGCCGACCGCAAAGCTGGGGATGACGACGTTGCCGCCGCGGTCGAACGTGCGCTGGATGATCCCGGCCAGTTCGCCCACATAGTCCGGCTTCGGCCCGTGGGAGCGGTTGCCGTAGGTGGATTCCATCACCACATAATCCGCCGTGTCCAGGTACTGCGGGTCGCGCAGCATGGGCTGGTTCAGGTTGCCGATGTCGCCGGAAAAAACGATGGTCTCGGTGCGGCCGTTCTCGCGCACCTTCAGCGTGATGGAGGCGCTGCCCAAAAGATGGCCCACATCGGTGAACGTGGCTTCAACGCCCTCCAGCACCTGCACCGGCCTGCCGTAGGGCTGCGGCACGAACTGTTCCATCACCGCCAGGGCGTCCTGGATGGTGTAATCCGGCTCCACCGGCTCGCGGCCGCTGCGCTGGGCTTTGCGGTTTTTCCATTCGGCTTCCTGCTCCTGGATGTGGGCGGAATCCTCCAGCATGATGTCGCACAGGTCGGTGGTGGCATCGGTGGCAAAGATCGGCCCGCGGAAGCCGTTGCGGTACAGGTGCGGCAGCCGGCCGGAATGGTCGATGTGCGCATGGGTAACGAGCACCGCTTCAATCTCGCCGGGGGCGCAGGGCAGGCCGGCGTTTTCGTAGGTATCGCGGCCCTGCTCCATGCTGCAGTCCACCAGGAATTTGTGGCCGGCGGCCTCCACCAGCGTACAGCTGCCGGTCACTTCGTGGGCGGCGCCCAAAAAAGTCAGCTTCATGCAAATGCCTCCTTGCTTGGCTGCCCGCCGGGTCAGTTCGTGCGGCCGGCGCCGTAGGTGGGCGCCTGCGGCAGTACGAACGGCTGGGCAAAGTTTTCGGTGCGGTCGTTGATGTTCATACGGATATTCCAAAACGCATCGCCATAGTCCTGCAGGACCACATAGTCCTGGTCGGACAGCGTGCGCAGCGTGCCGGTATCGGTGATGAGCAGGGCCGCCCCCTCCTCCTCGTAGGGGACCAGGCTTTGCTGGTAGGTCTCGGCCACCGTACCGCTTTCGATCAGCTGGGCGACGGCTTCGACCGTGGTGCGCACCAGCTGCAGCCGTTCGCCGGCCGGCAGCGCGGCCAGCAGGTCGCCGCGGGTGACGGTCCCCGTTTGCAGTTCGCCCACGCCGCCGGCCAGGGCGGTCAGCGGCAGATCGGCCAGCTGGCCGTCGCCGGCCGCCCAGTCCTCGCGGCTGCCGTCGGCGTAGGCCAGCCACACTTCGGCCACAAAGTTGCCCCAGCTGAGGCTGCGGCCGGCGGTGTTTTCCTCCAGCGTGAACAGCGCCTGCGCGGCCACGCTTTCGTCGCCGGCCGCCAGGCTCGCCAGGTCGGCGGCCGCGCTGTCATATGCCTGCCGCGCTTCGTCCGTAAGGCTTTCGCGCGCGCTTTGCAGCGTGGCGGCGGTGCGCGCGCCGGCGTCGGCGGCCTGTACGCTGCCATCCGGCGCAAAGGTCAATTGCAGGGCGGCCACGCTTTCCAGCCCGCCGCTCACGTTCAGGATCAGCAGCCCGCGCTCGGTGCGGGTCTGCTGCGCGGGGTCGTTGGTCAGCACGGCGTTGACGCCAAGGCCCGCCAGCGTGCCGGCGTCGATGGCGCAGCCCGGCCCCGCGATGCAGACAATGGCCTGCGCGCCCTTGGCCCGCAGGGCGGCCACCTGCTCGTTCGCGGCCTGGGCCAGGGCGTCCGGGTCCTCGCCGCCCCGGGCGTGGGCATAGACCCCCGCGCCGTCCAGCGTAAAGAAGCCGATGGTGCGGCCCGCGCGCTGCACGACCTCCTGCAAGCCGTTGGTGATGCGGTTGCGGCTCCAGCTGGTGGAGCGGTAGAACAGCGGGGTGCCGTCCTCTTTTTGCAGGGTGGTGGCCAGCGAAGGCCCGCTGGTGACCATGGCGTCCTCGAGCAAACGCTCGGCGCCAAAGGCCAGGTCCTCGGCGTTAAAGGCCTGCAGGTCGTAGCCGGCGGCGTCAAACGCGCTGAGCATATCCATGCCGCCGGTCAGGCTGGCGTTGGCCGTGCCCTGCACGCTGCCGCCCGCATCCAGCAGGATGCTGTCCGGGTCGCCGGCGTGCAGCGCGGCCACATCGGCCAGGCTGACCGTGCCGTTGTCGGCCGTGCCGTGCAGCCCGCCGGTGGCGTAGACGTTCACGGTGACCGGGCCGACGTGTACGGTGACGGCGGCGCTTTGGCGGCCGTCGGCCAGCGTGGCGGTGATGGTGCAGCTGCCCTGCCCCCTGGCCGTGACCACGCCTTTTTTGTTGACGGTGGTCACCGATTCATCGCTTGTGGCAAAAAAGATGCGCTGGCCGCCCGCCTCCTCGGTGACGGCGTCGGTCGTCAGGGTGACCTTGTCCTTTACGTTGGGCAGCCACAGGATGTTCTGGTAGGTGTCGTTCGTAAAGCTGGGGTCGGCCCCGCCGGCCTTGGCGTCGGTAAAGCCGGTGATGAGCAGTTCCTCCATGCGGAAGTTGATGTCCACCGTCTCGCTCTGCACGCCGTAGGGCGCGCCCGGCTCGGTATGGCTGGCCTGCCACAGCGTATAGGGGCCGGTGTAGTTCAGGTTGGAACTAAAGCGCGCGATCCAGAAATTATCGCGCCAGGGATCAAACGCCGGGTCGGTCAGGCGGGCGCGGGTCCAGTTGAGCGAAGCGTAGATGCCCTGGCCGCCGGTATAGCCGTAGCTTTCCAGCTGGTCAAAGAAGGCGGCGGTGAGCGCGGCCATCTCCTCGGGGAACAGGCCGGTGATGTCGGGGTCCTCCAGGTCGTAGTAGACCGGCAGGCTGAGCCGGTAGGGGCTGGCGGTGTAATCGTCCAGTTCCTCGTAGTCGGGCGCGCGCAGGCCCAGCAGGCGCGCCACATGGTCGGCCTCGCTGCGGGCCTGCTGCTCGGTTGTGGCGTAGGAATACAGGTACGCGCCGAACGGGATGCCCAGGCGGGTGCATTCATCGGCGTTGTAGCGCCAGTATTCGTCGTCCTGGTTGTATTCGCCCTCGCCGTTCCACTCGCTGCCGTAGCCGCAGCGGATCAGGGCGAACTCCACGCCGTTGGCCTTGGCCTTTTCCCAATCCACCTGGCCCTGGTATTTGGATACATCGATACCCTTGCTGGTGGCGGCCAGGATGACCTCGCCGGCGTCATTGAAGTAATATCCGTTTTCGTTTTTGGCCCACGCACCGGCGCTTTCCCCCACCTCCGGCACAGCGGGGGCCAGGGGGCCGCGGTCGCGCCCGGCCAGCAGCACGATGACAAGGGTCAGCACCGCGGCCAGCGCGCACAGCGCCGCCAGCGCCCACGCGCGGCGCTGGTTCGGGCTTAGCGGGCGGCGCGGCGGCCGTTTGGGGCGGGGCGGCCGCGCCGGGTGCGCCGGCGCCCCCGCGCCGCCGCTGCGGCGGGGATACGGCACACGATCGTTTTGCATATCCATCCCCCTGTCGGCTGCTGCGCGAGCATTTTTTGTCTTTCTTCTATGGTACCATTTTGTCGCCAAAATTACAATGCGGTCGAGCCGGGCAGAATGTGTAAAAAATGTGCCTTACGCCCCCGCCGCCCCCTGCCAGAAGCCGCGCAGCGCCGCGGCCAGGCTTTCGGGGCTTTCCACCGCCTGCAGGCCGGCCCAGTGCGGCGGCATCAGGCAGCGGTATTCCGGCCGGGCAAAGCGGTCGTCCAGCAGCAGCACCACACCCCTGTCCTGCGGGGTGCGGATGACCCGCCCCGCGGCCTGCAGCACCTTGTTCATGCCGGGGTAGCGGTAGGCGTAGTCGAACCCGCTGCCGCGCGTCGCCTCAAAATAATCGCGCAGCTTTTCCTGGCGGGGGTTGACCTGCGGCAGCCCCGGCCCCACCACGGCCGCGCCCAACAGGCGGTCGCCCACCAGGTCCACGCCCTCTCCGAACACGCCGCCCAGCACGGCGAACCCCAGCAGCGGCGCGGCCGCGCCCGGCTGCAGGCGGTCCAAAAAGGCGGCGCGCGCCGCTTCGTCCATATCGGGGCTTTGGCAAAAGGCGGGCAGGTCGGGGTACGCGCCCACAAAGCATTCGTACACCTGGCGCAGGTAGGCGTAGCTGGGGAAAAACGCCAGGTAATTGCCCGGCCTGGCGCGCACCATGGCCGCCAGGTAGGCCGCCACCGTGGCGGCGCCGGCCGCGCGGTCGCGGTAGCGGGTGCTCAGGCGCGGGGTGCAGTACAGCGCCAGGCGCGCGGGGTCAAACGGGCTGCGCAGCGCCACGGCCCCGGCGTCCGGCAGGCCGCACAGGTCTTTGTAGTAAGCGGGCGGGGCCAGCGTGGCGCTGAACAGCACGGCCGCGCGCCCGCGGGCGAAATCGGCCCGCAAAAACGCGCTGGGATCCAGGCACAGCTGGGCGGCGCGCACCTCGTGCCCAAAGGCCGTGAGCTGCAAAACAAAGTGTTCGTCAAAGGTTTCGGCCACGCGCAGCCAGGCGCGGGCGTCAAAATAAAGCTGCAGCAGCGCGGCGTGCGCCTCGCCCGGTTCGCGGTGTTCGTCCAGCCAGAGTTCCAGCGCTTCGCACGCGCGCTGCAAAGCCCGGTCAAAGTCCTCGTCCCGTTGGGCGGCGAACACGGTGCGGCTCTCCCCCGCCTGCTCGCAGCGGGCGCGGAAGGCAAGGAAGCAGTCGTTCACCCGGCCCAGCGCCGTTTTCAGCCGGCTGCGGCCCTTGCCCAGCGCCCGCCGCGCGGCCAGAAAGTCCGACTTGCACAGCGCGGCGCTGTGCATATCCCGCGCGCGGTCGGGCAGGTTGTGCGCCTCGTCCAGCAAAAACAGGTAGTCGCCGCGGCTTTCAAAAAAGCGCTGCAGCCGCAGGGTCGGGTCAAACAGGTAGTTGTAGTTGCCAACGACCACGTCGCTCCACAGCGTCAGGTCCAGGCCCAGCTCGAATGGGCAGACGGTGAACCGGCGGCGCTAGGCTTGC
>CALWNS010000191.1 GCA_944382805.1 uncultured Gemmiger sp.
GCGATGGCCTCCAGGTTTTCCTTGCCGCCGTTGACGTTCTGTTCCCACTCGCCGTCGCGGCGGTTGTAGTCCAGGTAGAGCATACTGGCCACGGCGTCCACGCGCAGGCCGTCCACATGGTACTGCTCGACCCAGAACAGCGCGCTGGAGATCAGGAAGCTCTGCACCTCCGGCATACCGTAGTTGAACACCATGGTGCCCCATTCTTTGTGTTCGCCGCGGCGGGGGTTGGGGTCCTCGTAGCAGGGCGCGCCGTCGAACCTATACAGGCCGTAGGCGTCCTTGGGGAAATGGGCGGGCACCCAGTCCAGAATGACGCCGATGCCGGCCTGGTGGAGCTTATCCACAAAGGCCATGAAATCATGCGGGGTGCCGTAGCGGCTGGTGGGGGCGAAATAGCCGGTGACCTGGTAGCCCCAGCTGCCGTCGAACGGGTATTCGGTGATGGGCAGCAGCTCCACATGGGTGTAGCCCATCTCTTTAATGTACGGGATCAGCTCGTCGGCCAGTTCGGAATAGTTGTAGGGCACGCCCTCCTCCTTCATCTTCCAGCTGCCGGCGTGCAGCTCGTAGATGAGCATGGGGCCGTTGATCACATCTTTCTTTTTCTGCGCTTCGTCCCAGGCGGCGTCGCCCCAGGGGTAACCGCCGATGTCGTACACCTTGCTGCCGTTGGCGGGGCGGGTCTCGGCGTGGAAGGCATACGGGTCGGCTTTGAACACAAGCTCGTCCGCCGGGGTGGTGAAGCAGTACTTGTACACATCATACGGCTTGATGCCGGGGATGAAGCGCTCCCAGACGCCCTCATCCACCTTTTCCATCGGGTGCGCACCGGGGACCCAGCTGTTGAAGTCCCCCACCACCGAAACGGCCTTGGCATGGGGCGCCCAGACGCGGAACACCGCGCCGGCCGCGCCATCCTGCTCACACAGATGCGCGCCGAAGTAGCGGTAGGCCTCCATGTTGTTGCCCTGCTTGAACAGATAGATCGGCAGGTCGGACGGTTTTGGCGTCTTTTCGTTCTGTTTCAAAATCGATCTCCCCTTCAAGACCAAGGATTATCCGGCGCGCAGGCACCGCAGGGCCGGAAAACGGTCTCTATATGATATTATATTACCTGTTTCCGGCAGGAATTTCAAGGGTTTTCTGTAATAAAGCGCTAAAATTTTCGCAAGCTTTTCCATCGATTTGTGCAATATAGTCACGCAAGGGGCCAAAAATTCCATAAAGTGAACGAAAAAAGCGCTTCCATCGTACTTTTTGGCAAAGTGCGACGGAAGCGCGTTCCGGCTTTAAGAACCGAGGATATAATAGGGGTCCACCCCTTCGTAGTGGTTGCGGCGATCCCAGGCGGTGTGGGTCTTGAGATATTCGGCCCAGACGCCGTAGCCGGTGGGATTAAAATGGATGCCGTCCTCGGCCCCGTATTCGTCGATCTGGTCGCCGGCCGGGTAGGACAGGGCCTCCTGCGTGTTGACGAAATAGCAGCCGCGGGTCAGGGCGATGTTGGCCAGCATATTGTTGACGGTCTGGATGCGGGCGTTGTCCAGGCCGGGGCGGGTCTGCACGGTGGTCTCCTGCACGCCGGGGATGGCCTGGATATAAATGGCCACGCCGGGCAGGTTCTGCTGCAGGGTCTCAATCATCTTGTCATAATAGGCGATGAAGGAATCCTCGCTGCCCTGGGTGACCAGGGCGTTCGTGCCGAACATCACATACAGGAAGTCCGGCTGGGCGGCCACGACCGCATCCAGCGCGGCTTCGTCCACATTGCGGACGTAGTCGTGTACGGTGGCGTTGTTGACGATGATCTGCGGGCCGGAGCTGCGGTAGCCGCGCACCTGGGCGTTGGGCAGGCCGGTCGCATACAGGCCCATGCCCTCGGTGATGCTGTCGCCCAGCAGGACCGCAGTGTTAAAGTGTTCGGTGGTCACGCGGCCCTGCTGCGGCAGCGCGACCATGCGGAAATCGGTGTTGCGGTACTCGAAATCGATGGTCTGCGCCACCGTCTCGCTGGTGTTCCAGGCGGCGTCGTCCACCGCCGGCAGCAGCCGCTGCGGAGCGTAGGCGGCCGTTTCGGAGGTCGCGGTCTCCGGCGTGGCCGGCGCGGGCGTGGGCGTTGGCGCGGGCGTGGCGGCCGTGACCGGCGTGGCCTGGCCCGCGGGGGGCGCGCCCTGCGGCTCCCCTGCCCCGCGGCCGAAGCGGAACCAGAAAAGGCCCGCGGCGGCGCACAGCAGCACAAGCACCACCAACAGCGCCACCACGGCGCGGCGGCGGCGTTTTTGACTTTCTATTTTGCGGCGATAGCAATAGTAATCCGCCATGACATTCTCCTGTTTACTTTCCCTTTAGGTATGGTTTGAGCGGCCGCACTGCGCGGTCTATATATTATACCTCTTTTATACAGGTGTACGCAAGAGACAGAGGGCTTCTGTAACATACTTTTACAGTTTTTTCGGTTTTGGCGCGGGGTGAAATTTCACAGTTCTGACCTTGACGGCGTTCCGCACGGGGCCTATAATAAAACATGAGAGATAGTTAGATACCAAACAAATGCCCACCTGCGGGCAGGAGGATTTGCCATGGCCTGGATGATCGTTTCCGACACTTCGTGTGATATCCGCGCGCTGGAGCCGCTTTCCCCCGGCGTCCAGTTTGCGCTGGTCCCGTTCAAGATCCGCATCGGGCAGCGCGAATACGTTGACCTGCCCACGCTGAACGTGCCGCAGATGATGCAGGCCATGACCGATTACAACGGCGCTTCCACCTCCGCCTGCCCCAGCCCGGAGGAATGGGCTGAGCGGTTCCTGCAGGGGGACGAGGTGATCGCGCTGACCATCAGCAGCAACCTTTCGGGCAGCTACAACGCCGCGATGGCCGCGCGGGACATGGTGCTGGAGGAACACCCCGAAAAGAAGATCTTTGTGCTGGACACCCTGAGCTGTTCGGGCGCGCTGGCCAGCGCCGCCATGCTGGCCAACCGCATGATCGGTGAAGGCGCGGGGTTCGAGGCGGTGTGCCAGGCGCTGACCGAACAGAACGCCGCCGGGCACATCCTGTTTGCGCTGGCCAGCTTTGACAACCTGGCCAAGAACGGGCGCGTGTCCAAGGTGGTCGGCTTTATTGCCGGGCGGCTGAATATGCGCGTGCTGGGCCGGCGCACGGCGGACGGGAAAATCGACTTCTTTTATAAGACACGCGGCGAATCCCGCGTGCTGGCGCGCATTTTGGAACAGATGGACCGCGACTGTTTCGACGGCGGCACGCCGGTGCAGCTAGCCCACTGCAACAACGAAAACGCCGCCGCCCTGCTTGTGCGCGGCATCCGCGCCAAATGGCCCCAGGCCGAAGTGCTGGTACACCCGTGCGGCGGCCTGTGCAGCTTTTACGCCCAGGACCAGGGCCTGATCCTGACCTATTAAAGCCCGCTATAAAGCAAAAGCCGCCCCGCGGCGCAGGCAGACTGCGCCGCGGGGCGGCTTGGTTATTGCGTTCATTTCCGGGGCTGCGGGGCGCTTTGTTCCCCCGGCGCCTCCGGCTCGCTCTGGTCGCGCAGGATCGGCATACGGCCGCTTTCGACCAGCTCGATGAACACCCGGCCCAGCTGCGGGTCGAACTGGGTGCCCAAGTTGCGGCGGATCTCCTCCAGCGCGCAGTCCACGCTCATCGCCTCTTTATAGCTGCGGCGGGAGATCATGGCGTCGAAGGAATCGGCCAGGCACAGGCAGCGCGCACCGACGGGGATGGACTCGCCGGCAATGCCGCGCGGGTAGCCGCGGCCGTCCCAGCGCTCGTGGTGGCCCAGCACGGAGGGGACCACGTAATCCAGCGAGGGCAGGTAGCGGATCATCGAGATGGACGCTTCGACGTGCTGCTTGACCACCGCATACTCCTCGTCGGTCAGGCGCTCCTTTTTGGAAAGGATGGCCTCCGGCGTGCCGATCTTGCCGATGTCGTGCAGCAGGCCGGCCTGGCGGATGATCTCCACGTGCTCGGCGTCCAGCTGCAGTTCCCGGGCCAGGGCGGCGGCGTATTCGGCCACATGGTTGGAGTGGGAGAAGGTGTAATGGTCCTTGGCGTCGATGGCCGCCGTCAATGCATAGATGGTGGGGGCGCAGTTTTCGGCCAGCTCGCGCTTGGAGCGCAGGCCGGCGGCAATGCGCGCGCCCTCGTTTTCTTTCTGGTAGCGGACGATCTTGTTCTTGCCGTCCCGCTTGCCCGAATACACGGCCATGCCGGCATAGGTGAACAGTTCGTCCACGTTGATGGCGTTGCTGGGGTAAGAGCTGATGCCGGCGCAGAAGGTCAGGAACTTGCGGGTCTTTTCGCCCGAGCGCAGGATCTCGCCGTTGAGCCAGTCACGCGCGTGCTCGGCGCAGGCCGCCGCATCGGCCGAGGAGCCGAACGGGAAGCTGACCGCAAATTCCTTGCCGCTGTAGCGCGCCACCATGCCCCGGCCTTCGGTCAGGCAGACGAGCGCTTCGCCAAAGCGCTTGAGGATGCGGTCGCCCTCCGCCGAACCGTACAGCTCGTTGTAAAGGTGGAAATCATCAAAGCTGATGAGCAGCAGCGAGAGCTGCGCCTTGCGGCAGAGTTCGAACTCCCGCGCGATGTTCTCCTGGAAATAGCTGCGGTTGTACAGGTTGGTCAGCGGGTCGCGCTGGGCTTTCTTTTCCAGCGCGTCGTACAGCATGGCGTTGTTCAGCGCGATGGCCAGCACGGCGGTCGTCGATTCCAGGAAGGACAGCTGCCCCTGCAGCGAGCGGCGGCGGCCGTGGCTGCCCGGCTCGCCGGAGAACAGCGTGACGGCGACCAGTTCGCCGCCGCTGAGCACCGGCAGCGCCAGCGTCACGTTCAGCTGTTCCAGGCGGTCTTTTTCTTTCTGCCACATGGCGCGGTAGCCGCGGGTGCGCGTGAACTCGGCATAGGTCACGCTGCGGCCGGTGCGCTGCAGCAGTTCGACCAGCGGGTGGCCGGCCGTAAGTTCATCGGCGTTGGCCAGCTCCATGCGGGTGGAGTCCTGCATTTGGTAGTTGCCGCTGCCGTCGCGCAGGAACACGCGCGCGGTCTGGCCGGGCAGGTTTTGCTGCAGGAAATCGCGGTAAAGGCCGAGCAGTTCGTCCAGGTGCAGCGTTTTGTTGACCGCCGTGCTGAACTGGCGGATCTCCTCCTCCTGCTCCTCGGTGCCGCGCAGCAGCAGGTTGCCCATCAAAAAGCGGATCAGCGCGCTGATGAGCACCGTCATGGCCGAGAACAGCAGCGCGATGGCCACGGTGCGCAGCTGGTTGGAGGTGGAGATGTGCTGGTCAAAGAATTCCACAAACGGCTCGTAGCCATTGACCAAAATCAGCGTGGAGCAGATGACCGACAGCGCATAGACCGGCGCGTCGGTGGCAAAGCTGCGCAGCTGCACCACGCGCCGCCGGCACAGCATATAGTACAGGCAGACGGCGTTGACGCAGCAGGAGAAAGTATCGACCGGCAGCGAGACCATCTGCGGCAGCATGGCCGAAGCCGTGCCGATAAGCATGACGGACACGCCGATGATCATGGGCGTGAACTGGCGCACCGTGGCTTTGCCGGCGCGGCAGTTTTGATAGACCAGGCACCAGGCCAGGCCAAGGGTCAGCACCGCCACGACCAGCGGCAGCGCGATCCAGGGAGAGATGCCGTATTCAAACCGGCGCTCCCCCGCCACCACCGTCATGTGCGGGTCGGTGATGAAGACGTTGAACATATTCAGGACCGCTACCATGACCCAGAATACGAACAGCGACACCCGCAGGAAGCTGCCTTTGGCTTCCGTATAACAATAGACGAAGTTGAAGATGGCAAACGGGACCAGGAAAATGCCGGTGATGGAGACCATGTACCAGAATTCCGGCCCCGGCCAGACGGTCATGCGCATGAACAGCGAGCCGGCCGTCCAGGCGGTGAACACCGCCTGCTGCACAATGAACGCATTGACCAGCCGGCTTTTGCGCGCCGAAAGCACGGCGAGCAAAAGCAGCAGGTTGCAGATCATCGAGACCAGCGGCACCACGATGAAAAGGCGTTCGTTCAGGCTCAAGCCGCGCCACCCCCTTCCGGCTGCGTTTGCAGGTGCAGAAGGTCGAGCACGATCTCGCGCGCAGCGCCCACCGGCGGCACGCGGCGGCCGGTCTGCGCGGTATAGCGGGCGATGGTGCCGGTCTTGAGCATCGTGATCTTGAGCGGGTCCATGCCCAGCAGACGCTTCAGGTCCTTGTAATCGCCGTCATAAGAGCGGAAATAGACCGACAGCAGCTCCTGCAGCATCTGGCAGTCCAGCACGGCCGCCTGTTCGTCCTCGGTCTTAAGCTCGACATACAGGTTCAGGAAGGAATGCCCCGCCTCGTCATACTCCTTGACGGCCAGCCAGGCTTCGACCGGCAGGCGCGAACGGCTCAGCACCGTTTCGATCTCGCGCTGGGTGATGCGGGTAAAGCCGGCGATGTCGATGACGTTGGGCACGCGGTCGATGTATTCGAACTGCGGCAGCTCCAGCTTGTCGGCCGGGTTGCGCAGGCGCAGGCAGCGGTATACATCGCCCACACGGTAGCGCAAAAAC
>CALWNS010000192.1 GCA_944382805.1 uncultured Gemmiger sp.
GCGGTCTTGCTGCTGTGCAGCAAATCGTCGCCGCTGTTTGCGTTCAACGACTGGATGGACGCCAACATCTTTTTTACCATGGGCAAGTCGATGTTCAGCGGCAAGGTGCTGTACCGCGATGTGTTCGACCACAAAGGCCCCGTGATCTACCTGCTGTACGGGCTGGGGTCCCTGGCGGACCGCACCGGCTTCGCCGGCGTTTTTGCGCTGGAAGTGCTTTCCTTCGCGCTGTTCCTGGCGCTGGGGGTGCGCACGGCGGCCGCCTTGTGCGGCCGGGCGCTGCACCCGGCGTGGGCGGCGCTGCCGGCGGCGGCCGTCGCGGCCGGGCGCGCGTTTTTCCACGGCGGCAGCGCCGAGGAGTTCCTGCTGCCGTTTTTGGCGGCCGCGCTGTACGGCGGCCTGCGGGCGCTGTGCGCCGGGCGGCGCATGCCGCTGCCCGCCGTGGCGCTGCAGGGCTTTTTGGCCGGGTGCGCGCTGTGGCTCAAATACACCGTGCTGGGGTTCTACCTGGCGTGGGCGGCGCTGCTGGCGCTTTGGTATGTGCGCCGCGGCTGGGGCCGGGCGCTGGCGCAAAGCTGCGGGGCGTACCTGGGCGGCATGGCGCTGGCTGCGCTGCCGTGGGCCGTCTACTTTGGCGTGCACGGCGCGCTGGGGGACTGGTTCACCGCCTACTTTTACGACAACCTGTTCCTGTACCACGGCAACGGCGGCGGCCCGGCCGCCTGGGTGCAGCATCTGTGGTGGGCGGTGCGCGACGCGCTGCCGGCCGTGGCGCTGTTTGCCCTTTTTCTGGTCTGGGCGTTTGCGGCGCGCCGCCGCGCGGCGGCCTGGGCCGCCGCGCTGGCGGCCGGTCTGGCGCTGACCAGCCTGCTGGGCGGGTATCTTGTGTATTACAGCCTGGTGCTGGCCGTCTTTGCGCCGCTGGGCCTGGCGCCGCTGGCATCGTGGGCGGCGCGGCGGCCACTGCCCCGCCGGCTGCGGTGCGCGGCCCCGTGGGCGGCGCTGGCGGCTGCGGCGCTGTTTTGCTGGGCGGCCAGTCCCAACCGCAATTTGCGCGGCCGCGCGGCCGATACGCTGCCGCAAATCCGCTTTGCGGCGCAGATCAACGCGCAGCCGGGGGCGAGCCTGCTCAACTACGGCACGCTGGACGGCGGCTTTTACACGGCCGCCGGCGTGCTGCCGCCATGCCGGTATTTCTGCGTCACCAACATGCCGCTGGAAGCCCAGTGGGCCGAGCAAAACACCCTGCTGCAGACCGGCGCCGTCGACTACGCCGTGGCGCTGGTCGACGACCTGCAGACACGTTTCCCGCGGTATGTCTGCATCGACGCCTGCCGCTATGACGGCGGCGAGGGCGAAGTGACCTGGTACCTTTACCAGAAACAGGGCTGATTTGCGCTTTTGCCGCGCTTGCGGTATAATAGCCGCAGGGCGGCTGTCATCCCGTTTTTTGCCGGGCGCCTTGCCGTTCTGGCGTAGCGCCGGCCCGGCAAAGCTTTGGATGCGCAATTCTGCCATTCCGCTGCGCGTCCGCGCCATGGTATAATAAGACCGTCCCCCGCAGAACCTATAGGAAAGGCGGCGAGAGCCGGATGTCCAAATTTTTACGCGCACACCGGGTGTTTGCCGCCCTGCTGGCGGCGGCGCTGGCGGCCGCTGCGGTGTGGCTGGCCTGCCGCTGGGTGGGGTATGACCTGCAGCAGCGGCTGGGCAACGAACCTGTGTATGAGATCGTCAACGACGAATACAGCCAGATCGTCGACCTGCCGGAGGACGGCGGCCTGATCCAGGAGATCCCGCTGCAGGCCGGGCAGGCATTTTACGGCGTGCGGCTGCGCTTCAGCACCCATGACCAGCTGTATAAATCCGGCATGGTGATGGTGGATGTCTACAATGCGCAGGGCGAGCAGCTGCTGCAAAGCGCCGGCAATTTTTTGAACATCTTCAACGATACGTTTACCGAGTTCACGACCGAGCGCCCCTATGTGGCCGCGCAGGACGAAACGCTGACCGTGCACCTGTACAACGCTGTGCCGTGGGACGGCCCGCTGGGCCTGTGGGCCAGCGAGGGCGAAGTGGACGGCATGGCGCTGTATAACGGGGCGGACGGCGCGCAGGCGCTGGACGCCACGCTGGCGGTGCAGCGCGTGAGCGATTATTCCGGCAGCTGGCCGGCCGAACTGGCCGCGCAGCTGGCGCTGCCGCTGGCGGCGGCCGCTTTTGCGGCGGTGTTTTTGGCGGTGCTGCATGCGCCGCTGGCGCTGCTGGCGGCGGCGGCCGGGCTGTGTTTGGGGCTGGGATTTCTGCGCGTCACGCCCGCCCTTGTCGCGCCGGACGAATACACCCACCTGGCCGCTGCGTATGAGCTGGCCAGCGTCTGGGGCGGGCAGCAGCCGTCGCAGGGCGGCAAGCTGCTGGTGCGCAGCTGCGATGCGCCGTATTTTGGCACCAGGACTGGCGAGATCGGCATTTTTGCCTACAAAGCGCAGGCCCAGGCCCGCCAGAGCGAGCCGGGCGGCCCCGACAGGCTGACTGAGATCAGCGGCGCCGAGGCCGGGCAGGGCAGCGGCAGCTATTGGGCGCAGGCGGCCGGCATCCGGCTGGCGCGCAGCCAGGGCAAAAACTTTTACACGATGCTGGACTGGGGCCGCGCCGCCAACCTGCTGGTCTATCTGGCGCTGGCGGCCGCGGCGGTCGCATTGGCGCCCGCCGCGCTGCGCGGGTTGTTTGCCGCCGCAGCGCTGCTGCCCATGCCGCTGCAGCTGGCGGCCAGCCTTTCGCCCGACGCCGCCGTGCTGGGCACGGTGTTCCTGTTCACGGCGCTGTGTCTCTCGCTGCGCGCGCAGCCGGGCCGGCGCTGGCAGCTGGCGCTGCTGGTGCTGCTGGGGGCCGCCGTGGCCCCGGCCAAGGCGATCTACCTGCCGGTGGTGCTGCTGTGCCTGGCCATCCCGCCCGAACATCTTGACCCGCGCCGCGCCCCGGCGCAGGCGTCGGTCTCGCTGCATGGCGTTTCGGTCCGGCCGGGCCGCCTGGTGCAGGCGGCTGTGCTGGCGCTGGCGGCCGGCCTGTGGGTCGCATCCAACGCTTCGGCGCTGGGGTACGCCGCGCGCGATATGAGCACCCCGATGCTCGCCGCGGCCGCGCTGG
>CALWNS010000193.1 GCA_944382805.1 uncultured Gemmiger sp.
AGATGATCGCCCTGGAAAACCGCGCCAAACTGCGCTTTGCCGGCCATAGCGCCGAACCGTTCGAAACACTGGCCTTCGGCTGCCTGTACGCCCAGGCGCTGGCGCTGCTGGCCGCCCCGCTGGCGCGGATGCGCGCCCTGCGGCCGGGCCTGCACCCGGCGCTGCACATCGTGCCGCCGCGCCATGCCTACCGCCTGCTGGACGAGGGCAGCCTGGACGCCGTGGCCGCTTTCCGGGACTTGGCCGGCGCCGCCTTTACCTACCGGGAGCTGCTGTGTTCGCCGATGGTCTGCCTGTGCGCCGCAGACCACCCGCTGGCCGGCCGGCCCGCCGCAACGGCGGAGGACCTGCGGGATACCCCGCTGGTCTTGCCCGCCCCCTCCCAGGTACCGGCGCTCGTTCGCCGGCAGCACGAAGCGCTGCTGGGCGCACGCACGCCGGCCGGGCTATACTTTGGCGACACGGTGGATGCCGTTGTCACCATGGCCGCCGCCGGTTACGGCGTTGCGGTGCTGCCCGCCCTGCTGGCCGGCGCGCCGGGCACGGTACAGGTGCCCTTGCAGGGCTGCGAGCCGGTCTCGTTCGGATTGTACTGCAAAAATCTGAAAGACCGGCCGCTGCTAAAAGCATTCCTGCGCTATGCGCAGGAGCCGCCGCACCCGGGGGCAAAGCAGACAGACGCGCAATAAAAAAACAGGGGGCGCCGCCCCCCTGTCTGTTTATACGTATGCCTCCGGCCGCAGGCCCCACACGCTGACCGAGCCGCCGTTGACCGAAAACACGCCGCAGCCGCTCTCGTCAAGCGTCACTTCGCCCGGGCAGTTGCCCAGCAGATCGACGAAGGTCCGGCCGGCGAAAGCCGCGCCCACGCACATCTCCTTCTGCCCGCCGGGGCCGTCCGAAAGGAGCACCGCGCAGCCGGAGCCGGGCGTTTCCGCATCGCCCGCGCGGGTCCAGCCGATGATGTTGAAATCGTCGAGGTAGTCGGTCTGTTCGCCCAGCGCCACGTCCCGGCGCAGGCGCAGCATGGCGTCCAGCTGCGGGCCGACCGGGTCGATGCCGTCGTGCGGCACGCCGTAGTAATCGCCGTAGAACACGCAGGGCACGCCGTCCTGCCGCAGCAGGATCAGCGCATAGGCCAGCGGCTTGAACCAGCCCTGCACCCAGGATTGCAGCGCCTGGCCGGGCTGGGTGTCGTGGTTATCCACAAAGGTGACGGCGCGTTCGGGCCGGGCATCGACCAGGGTGCCCTCGAAAATGCGGCGCATATCAAAATTGCCGCCGCTTTCCGAAGCGCGGACCAGGTTGAAGTGCAGCGGCACATCGAACAGGCTCAGGATCCTGCCGCAGCTGTCCAGGTAGTGGGTCAGGTCGGGCAGGTCGGGGCTCCAGTATTCGCCCACGCTCCACAGTTCGCGGCCGGTCTTTTCGCGCAGGGTCTCGAGCCAGTGGGTGAAAAAGGTGAAGCGGATGTGCTTGACCGCATCGAGCCGGAAGCCGTCCACCCCGGTCACGCCCAGGTACCATTCGCCCCAGCGGTCCAGCTCCGCAATGACGGCGGGGTTCTCCATATCCAGGTCGGCGCCCATCAGGTAGTCGTAGTTGCCGTGCTCGTCGTCCACTTCGCCTTCCCATTCTTTGCCGTCAAGGTGGAAAACGCCTTTGCGCTTGGCCTTGTCGTCCCAGTCCACGCCGTCAAAATGGGTATGGTTCCACTGGAATTTCGAATATTTCCCGCCGCGCCCGGGGAAGGTGAACTTTGTCCAAGCCGAGATGGAAGTTTCCTGCCCGCTGTCCCGGCGGCGGTCGTTGGGGTCGCAGCTTTCGGCCTCCACCGTTTCGCAGGCGTCGGCCCCCATACGGTGGTTGAGCACGATGTCGGCAAAAACCTCCAGCCCGTTTTCCTGCAGCGCCCGCACGGCGGCCAGGTATTCCGCCTTGGTGCCGTACTTGGTGGGCACGGTGCCCTTTTGGTCAAATTCGCCCAGGTCGTAGGTATCGTACACGCCGTAGCCCACGTCCTCGCGCCCCTGCGCGCCCTTATAGGCCGGCGGCAGCCACACGCCGGTAAAGCCGGCCTCGTGCAGGTGGGCGGCATCGGTGGCCGCGCGCTTCCAGTGGCCCGCGTCGGCGGGCAGGTACCATTCGAAATATTGGATCAGAGTTTTGGGGTCGGTTTTCATAGTTCCTCCTGTTTGTCGCCTATACTTTCCAGCCGTATATCATACGATCAATCGCGCCCGTTGTCAAACGGCGGCACGCCGGAAAAACGCAAAAACAGGGATACCATTCCCGAGGCGTTTGTGGTATGCTAAAGCAAAAAGCAAGGAGGCGGCCTTATGAGCCATTCCATCCGGACCCTTTATGTGGTCCACCATTCCCACACCGACATCGGCTACACCGACCTGCAGGAGCGGGTGGTGCAGGCCCAGGTCGATTATATCCGCAGCGCGCTGCGCCTGCTGGCGGACCCCAAAAACGAGGCGTTCCGCTGGAACTGCGAGACCTGGTTCTGCGCCGAGCAGTTTTTGCAGCAGGCCGCGCCGGCGGAGCGCGAAGCCTTTTTTGCCCAGATGCGGGCCGGGCGGCTGGGGTTTTCGGCCAATTACCTGAACTTTTGCGATTTGGCGGACAGCGCCGTGCTGGGCCGCCGGCTGGACGAGGTCTGCGCGCTGCTGAACGCCAACGGCATCACCCCCAAAACCGCGATGTGCGCCGATATCAACGGCATCTCGATGGGCCAGCGGGACGCGCTGCTGGACCACGGCATCGAGTTTTTGTACACGAACATCCACTGCCACCATGGTATGTACCCGCTGTACCAAAACCAGACCGCCTACTGGTGGGAAAGCGCCGCCGGCAAGCGGCTGCTGGTGTGGAACGGCGAGCACTATAACCTGGGCAACGTGCTGGGGCTGAAGCCCAACGCCGTGAACAGCTTTATGGGGCAGAACTTTTTTGGCGATGAACCGGTGCCCGCCGACCCGGTCACGGCGCTGGAACGCAACCTGGACCGCTACCTGGCCGAGTGCGAACAAAACGGCTACCCCTATGATTTTATCGTGGCCAGCGTATCCGGCGTGTTCAGCGACAACGCCCCGCCGGAGCCGGAGATCCTGCGCGTGATCGAAGGCTATGCCGCCCGCTGCCCCGGCGGCCCCGCCATCCGCATGGTCAGCCTGCAGGAGCTGTACGCCGCCATTGCGCCCAAATTGCAGGGCGCGCCGGTCTACCGCGGCGACCTGACCGACTGGTGGGCCGACGGCGCAGGCTCCACGCCTTATGCCGTAAAGCACTACCGCGAAGCGCAGCACCGCTATGCGCTGGCCCGCCGCCTGGACCCGCAGGCCGGCGCGAGCTACCCCGAGCTTTGCCGCACGGCCGAGGACAACCTGCTGCTGTACGCCGAGCACACCTGGGGGCATTCCTCAACCATCACCGATCCTTACGACACGATGGTGCTCAATTTGGATATGCGCAAAAACAGCTATGCCTCCAAAGCGCACGAGGCCGCCAGCCGTATGCTGGGTTTGATCGGCGCGCAAAAGGGCGATACGCTGCGCTATTATAACGCCAGCGGCCGCATCAAGGTCCTGGCCCCCAACTGTGCGGGCGGCCTGCAGCCGGTGGAGTTTTATGTGGAAAACCCGCGCCTGGCCCGTGCGCGCATCACCCGTGCGGACGGCGCCGAGCTGCCCTGCCAGGTATCGCCCCACCCGCGCGGGCGGCGCATCACCTTCCTGGATGATTTTACCCGCCGGCGCGAACAGACCTATACCTACGCCGAACTGCCCGCCTTGCCCGACACCCTGAACAGCCGCCGCTGCTATGTGGGGGCCGAGCGCGTGCGCGACATTGTAAACGAATACGACCCGGTGACCTACCGCCTGCCCTACGGGTACGAAAACCGCTGGTTCCGGCTGGATTGCCGCGCCCGGGACGGCGTGACGGCCCTGATCGACAAGCGCAGCGGCAAAAACCTGCTGGCGGCTGGCGCCGCGCCGTTCTTTACCCCATTGCACGAGGTCACGCCCCTGACCGACGCCGACCGCGCCGCCCCCTGCCCCGCCGAGCACGCGCGCCGTATGCTGGGGCGCAACATCCGCGGCCCGCACGCCGTGCTGACTGCCGGCACATTGCAGGAGGTGATCTGCCAGGAGCACGGCCCGGTGTTCACCGTGCTGCGCCTGCGCTACGCGCTGCCCGGCACGCTGAAAGCGGACGTGGTCGTAAAGCTGTACGAGGGCGCGCCCCGCATCGATTTTACCCTGCAGCTGGGCAAGACCCTTTCGACCGATGTGGAAAGCATCTTCCTGCCCCTTTCGCTGGATTTGGGCGGCGCGCAGTCGCTGTGGCTGCAAAAGGGCGGCGAGCCGTTCCGCCCGGGGCTGGACCAACTGCCCGGCGCCTGCATGGAGTTTTCGATGTCCGACACCGGGCTGGCCTTTGTGGGCGAGACCGGCAGCGCGCTGATCGCCAGCCGCGACGTGCCGCTGTTCTATTTTGGCGAGATGCGCCACCACCCCATCCGCCTGTGCGAAAACAGGCCGGAGGATAACCGCCGGCCCGTTTATTCCTGGGTGATGAACAATTTGTGGGAGACCAATTTCAAGATGGATCTGTCCGGTTTTTGCGAATACAATTACAGCCTGTGGCTGTCCGCAGAGACCGACCCGCAGCGCGCCATGGCCGAACTGACCGAGCGCAGCTTTGACGCTTGGGCCGTCATTACGGGCTGAAGCGGCGATTTTGCTTTACGTTTAGTCTTATTCTTTATATTTATACGTTTTGTATAGCAGTTTTGTCCGCCGCCCGGCAGGAAAAGCCGCGCCACGCCCAGGCCAGCAGCGCCAGGCCGATGGCCGCGCCGAGCACATCGGCCACGGCGCGGGCCGCGGCCAGGCCGGGCAGCCCCCACGCCGCGTTCAGCAGGTAGAGCGCCGGCAGCAGCAGCGCGCCCTGGCGCAGGGCCGAAAGCACCGTGGCCGCCCCGCCGCGCCCGGAAGCCTGCAAAAAGTTGATACTGAGATAGTAGACCCCCACCAGGGGGCTGCCCGCCAGCAGCCAGGGCAGCAGCTGCGCGCCCAGCGCCAGCGCCCCCGCGTCCGAGAGGAACAGCCCCAGCAGCGGCTGCTGCGCCGCCAGGCAGAGGAACGCAAACCCCGCCCCGAACACGGCGGTCAGGCCCAGCACCCGCGCCAGCACGGCGCGCAGGCGGGCACGGTCGCGCGCGCCCACATTGTAGGCCAGCAGCGGCTGCACGCCCATGCAGATGCCCATCTGCACCAGGCCGACGACCATAACGGCTTTGTCGGCGGCGGCCATGGCGGCCAGCGCCGCCGTGCCGTACTGCACAAGCAGCCGGTTGCTGAACCCGCCCGCGCAGCCCGCCAGCAGGTTGCTGACCCCGTTGGGCAGGCCCAGCGCCAGCACGCGGCCAAGGCGGGCCGGGTCGCGCAGGGCGTCGGCCGGGGCCAGGCTGAGCGCCTGGGAGCGGCGCAGGATATATTCCAGGTAGATGCCGCTGGCCACAAGGTTCCCCGCCACCGTGGCGGCCGCCGCGCCGGCGATGCCCCAGCCGAACCCCAGGATGAACAGCGGGTCCAGCACCATGTTGGTCACGCTGCCGGCCAGGTTGCCAACAAGCCCGCGGCGCACCGCGCCGTCCGCCCGCACCAGCATGGCCATGGCGTTGGAAAAGATCATGGGCGCAGCCCCCAGCGCCAGCACCCGCAGGTAGCTTTGCGCGTAGGGGGTTATCTCGGCATTGGCGCCCAGCGCCCCCAGCACCGGCACGGCGGCCAGGTTGAGCACGGCGGACAGCGCCAGGCCCACGGCCAGCGCGCACCAGCCGCACAGGCTGGACACGGTGCGCGCGTCCTGCATATGGCGCGCGCCCAGCGAGGCCGCCACCGCCGCGCAGCCGCCCATGCCCAGCACGGTGGCCCCGGCCGCGACCACGGTGAACACCGGCCCCACGACCGAGACGGCCGCCGTCTGGGCCGTGTCGCGCAAAAGGCCGATGAAAAACAGGTCGGTCATGTTGTAGACGACCATGACCAGGATCGTGAGCACCGAAGGCCCCACCAGCGCAAAGATGGCGGGCCAGACGGGTTTATCCCGGAAAAGCGCTTCGCTTTGCATAGGGTGTCCCCTCCCTTTCAAACACATTGCGTTTTTTGCAACAGGTGTTGCATTTCCTTCTGTATTTGAGTATACTCAAAGCAGACGAAACGCGCAACCATCGATCCTGCGCCCTGTGTCCGCTGTGCGGCACAAGGGCAAAATCTGTTGCAGAAAGGGACAAAACCATGCAAACTGACCTGCGCATCCGCTACACCCGCCAAGTTATTACCGAAGCCTACATACAGCTGCTGCGGCAAAAACCCGCCGAGCGCATCACGGTGAAGGAGGTCTGCGAACGCGCGCAGATCAACCGCAGCACCTTTTACCGCCAGTTCAAAGACTGCTTTGACCTGCTGGAACAGCTGGAGGCCCAGGCGCTGGACGTGCTCGACGGCCTGCTGCGGCAGGTGGAAACGCAGGGCGCGCCGGCCGTGCTGGCCGCCGCCCTGGCCGCGCTGCGCGGCAGCGACGACCTGTTGGGCATACTGGCCAGCCGGGGCGCGGACGAAAAGTTTGTGCGGGCGCTGGTGCAGCGGTGCTTTGCCTACATCGAGACCCAGGCCGGGCACATGACGCCGGCCCCCGACAACGCCCGGCGGGCGATGCGCAACACGTTTTTGGCCGCCGGGACCGGCGGCGTGATCGAATACTGGCTGCGCAGCGGCGCCAAGGAACCGCCCGAACAGGTGGCCGCCGCCATCTACGCCCTGTGTACCGGCGCAGTGCGCGAACCGCTGCCCGGCTGAACGCGGGGCATTGCGGCGGGGACGTTTGCGGGACGATGCGAGCATCGTCCCCTACATTTCGCACAGGTAACACGCGGCAAAATTTTTGCGCCCGGCGTAAAGGGTGTT
>CALWNS010000194.1 GCA_944382805.1 uncultured Gemmiger sp.
ACCGCCGCACCGGCGACCGCCGCATCCTGGCCGATAACTACGAGATGATGCAGCGCTGGTATGCGTTCTTGCTGGGGCGCGCCCAGCAGACCACCCCGGAACAGCAGGGCGGCGCGTATGCAAAATATACCGTCCTGAACGGCCTGGACTACGGCGAATGGTGCGAACCAGGCGTCACCCCCATGCAGGCGATGATGAACCCCCGCAAAAGCGTGGGCACGGCGTACCTGGCCTATTCCGGACGGCTGCTGGCCGATGCGGCGCAGGCGCTGGGCCGCGCGCAGGACGCCGAGACCTACCGCGAGATCGCCCAAAACGCGGTCAAGGCCTACCGCGCCGCCTTTACCAAAGACGGCGTCATCTGCTCCGACCGGCAGTGCGAATATGTCCGCGCGATCGAGTTCGCCCTGCTGGGGCAGGCCGAAAGCCAGGCCGCGGCCGATACCCTGGCCCGCATGGTGGAAGAAAACGGCTGCCACCTGAACACCGGCTTCCTCTCCACGCCGTTTTTGTGCGGCGTTCTGGCGCGCTACGGCCACGCCGATATCGCCTACAAGCTGCTGCTGCAGCAGGACGCGCCCGGCTGGCTGTACGAGGTCAAAAAGGGCGCCACCACCGTGTGGGAGACCTGGACCGGCATCGACGCGCAGGGCAAGCCGCACGATTCGCTCAACCACTACAGCTACGGCTCCATCTGCGGCTGGCTTTTCGGCGGCGTGTGCGGCATCCGGCTGGCGGGGGGCAGGCTGACCCTCCGCCCGACTCCCAACAAGGCGCTGGGGCACGCCAAAGCCGTCTACGACTCGCCGGCGGGCCGCATCGAGAGCGGCTGGCGGTATGAGGGGGATAAAATCGTGTATACATTTACCGTCCCCTGCAACATGACGGCGGACGTGACTTTGCCGGACGGCCGCAGCCTTACCCTGCAGCCCGGCACGCATACCGTGTAAACAGACAAGCGCCCGGCTGCGCCGCACATAGCGGCGCAGCCGGGCGCTTTTGCGTTTGCCCGCCGCCCCGTTCTTGTATTCCGCCGCGGGATGCAAAATAATACAGTAAAACGGCCGGCGGGCAAAAGAGGGGAGGGGCGCGGCAATGAGCCGGATCTTGTTGCTGGAGGAAGCGGCCGGGCAGGAGGAACAGGCGGCGCGGCAAAAGGGGGTCACGCTGCAGGTCCGACCCTTTGCGGGCCGGGCGGCCTATGACCCCCGCTGGACCGGCGAAGCGCTGGGCAATGTGGTCAACAACGCGGTAAAATACACGCCCGCCGGCGGGACCGTGACGCTCGGCGCCCAGATGCTGGAGGGCTTTTGCCGGGTAGACGTAACGGATGCTGGCCCCGGCATCCCGGAAGAAGAACAGGGCGCGATCTTCGACCGCTTTTACCGGGGCGCCGGCACGCGCACGGCCGAGGGCCTGGGGCTTGGCCTTTACCTGGCCCGGGAGATCCTGACCCGGCAGGGCGGCTACATCAAGGTATCCTCCGCGCCCGGGAAGGGGAGCACCTTTTCGCTGTATCTGCCGCGGGCGGCGGGCCGGGCATAAGGCGGGAAATCTTTCCACCCTGTTAGATTTGAGAAAGGCGCGGGAAAGAATATCGTGGTAAAGTCTGTATTGTCCGAAAGGCAGTACAGACTTTTTTTGGAGGCTTGCGCAATGAAGATCCTAAAGACCCAGGGCTTAAAGAAATACTACGGCAAAGGCGATACGCTGGTAAAAGCCCTGGACGGGGTGGACCTTGCCGTGGAGGACGGGGAGTTCGTGGCCATCGCGGGCACCTCCGGCTCCGGAAAATCCACCCTGCTGCATATGCTGGGCGGGCTGGACCGGCCCACCGGCGGCAGCGTCACGGTGGACGGCAAAGACATTTTTTCTTTGAAAGACGAAGCGCTGACCATCTTCCGCCGCCGCAAGATCGGCTTTGTGTTCCAGAGCTTTAACCTGGTGCCGGTGCTGACCGTGCGGGAAAACATCGTTTTGCCCATCCAGCTGGACGGCGGCAAAGTGGACGAACGCTACGTGGGCGAGGTGGTCGCCGCCCTGGGGCTGGAAAAAAGCTGGACAGCCTGCCCGGCCAGCTTTCCGGCGGCCAGCAGCAGCGGGTGGCCATCGCCCGCGCGCTGGCCACGAAACCCGCCATCCTGCTGGCCGACGAGCCGACCGGCAACCTGGACAGCCGCACCAGCCAGGACGTGCTGGGCCTGATGAAGGTGACGGGGCGCCAATTTGCCCAGACCATGGTGATGATCACCCACAACGAGGAGATCGCCCAGCTGGCCGACCGGATCGTCCGCATCGAGGACGGGCGGATCGTGACACAGTACCAGAGCGAGACCGCCGGGGATACCTACATCAGCACCGGCGTCAACTGGGGCTACACCGGGGCCAGGCTTTCCGATCTGGCCGACCCCGCGGCGGCCATTTGAAGGCGCTGCACAAAAACGCATAGCATACCAAAACGGCAGGGAGCAAGCCCGCAAGGCAAAATCCGGTAGATAAAAGGCTGTAAAAACGGATCGCAATCTCACGATTATATAAGAGCCGGGCCCATGGCAGCATGGGCCCGGCTTTGTAAGCGTCGGGAGGTCTGCTAAAATAGCGC
>CALWNS010000195.1 GCA_944382805.1 uncultured Gemmiger sp.
CCATCAGGCTTCCTTCTCCTGCCAAATAGTCCTGCACCGCCTGTAGCTTTAATTCCGGACTGTACGTGTGGTTCTTCCTGCCTGGCAGAAAAGCGACCGCTCCTTCTGCCTGATACTGCATGACCCACTGCCGAAGTGTTTCGTGAGATACACCAGCCTCTGCTGCCGCACTATTCAGGCCCACCTCTCCATTCATATATTTGCGGATAATTTTAACCTTCTCTTCCAGACTTAGTTTTGACTTTTGTGACATGACAATGCTCCCTCCATGTTTGACAGTGTTTTTTCTTTTTCACTGTCTCTCATAGAGGGAGCATATCACAAAGCAGCGGCGGGGGCGCTTTGTGTATTGACAGGAGTTGTTGTTGTACGGGTCTTATTCGGCGCCCTGCAGCGCTTCGCTGCCCTGCTCGCCGGTGCGGATCTTGACGACGTTCTCGACATCGTAGACAAAGATCTTGCCGTCTCCGATGCTGCCGGTGTACAGCGCGCGGCGCACGGCGTCAAGCACCGTGTCCAGCGGCAGGCCGGAAACAACGACCTCCACCTTCAGCTTGGGCAGCAGCCGCGCCTCGATGGGCAGGCCGCGGAAGGTCGCCTCGTGGCCCTTCTGCACACCGTAGCCAAAGACGTTGGTCACGGTCATGCCGGTGACGCCCAGGTCCTCCAGCGTTTTTTGCAGCCGGCCAAAGCGCGCCTGGTTGGTGACGATGCTGAGCTTGGTCAGCGCGCCGGCGGCCGGGCGGTGCTCGACCGGCACGGCCTGCTGTACGGGGACGGCGGCCGGGGCGGCCGCGGCGGGCAGGGGTTCGGGCGCGGACAGATCCTCGGCCGGCAGGGCGGGGGCAAAGTCCGGATAGGCAAGGTTGCCGTGCTCGCCGATATCCAGGCCGGCGAGTTCCTCCTCGCGGCTGACGCGGATGCCGACGGTGTGCTTGAGCGCCAGCCAGACCAGCCCGCTTGACACAAAGACGAACGCGCCCACGGCCAGCACGCCCAGGGCCTGCACGCCCAGCAGCCCAAAGCCGCCGCCAAAGAACAGGCCGTTGCGGGTAGACAGCGTGGTGACGCCCTCCTGCGCGAACAGGCCGACGCACAGCGTGCCGAACACGCCGCAGCACAGGTGTACGGCGGTCGCGCCGACGGGGTCGTCCACGTGCAGGCTGTCGAAGAAGCCGACCGCAAACACGACCAGCACGCCGGCGATGGCGCCGATGAGCAGCGAACTTTCGATGCTGACATAGGCGCAGGAGCCGGTGATGCCCACAAGGCCCGCCAGGCAGCCGTTGACCGTCATGCCAAGGTCCGGCTTGCCGACGACCAGCCACGAGGTGACGGTGGAGGTGAGCACGGCGGCGATGGCCGCGGTGTTGGTGGTGACCAGAATGTGCATGACGTCCGCCGGGTGCTGGAAGCTCATGGTGGAGCCGGGGTTAAACCCGAACCAGCCCAGCCACAGGACGAACAGGCCGATGACGGCCAGCGACATATTGTGCCCCGGGATGGCCTGGGGTTTGCCGTCCGGGCCGTACTTGCCGATGCGCGGGCCAAGGATCAGCGCGCCGGCCAAAGCCGCCCAGCCGCCGACCGAGTGGACGGCGGCGTCCCCGGCAAAATCCATAAAGCCCAGGTCGGCCAGCCAGCCGCCGCCCCAGATCCAGTGCCCAACGATGGGGTAGATGACCAGCGTGAGCACAAACGAGAACAGAATGAACGAAAGGTACTTGATGCGCTCGGCCACCGCGCCGGAGACGATGGTGGCCGCCGTGCCGCAGAATACGAGCTGGAAAAAGAACTTGCCCCAGAACGGCACGGTGGAGGTCAGCGTATCGTTATAAAAGCTGAGGGCCGCGCCGCCCAGAACAAACAGATGCTCTGTGCCGACGAACGGGTTATCGCCGCCGAACATCAGCCCCCAGCCCAGCAGCATAAAGCCCAGCGAGGACACGGCAAAGACGATAAAGTTTTTGGACAGGATGTTGACGCAGTTCTTGGCACGGGCAAAACCCGCTTCCACCGAGGCGAAGCCCAGGTTCATAAAGAACACCAGGATCGCCGCCAGCAGCACCCATAGGGTGTCGATGATGGAGATGACTTCGGTCATAAGCATGATTCCTCCCTCTACGTTTGTTTTTCGCCGCCGGGCAGGGCTTGCGGGGTCTGCACGGCAGCAAAAAAGGGGCGGCCCTGCTTGCAAAACAGGACTCGCCCCATTGCGAGTGGTTCGGGATGCGCACCCAAAGGCAAACGAAAAGCGCCGGAGAGAAAACTCCCCGGCGCCGTTGCCATGGGCACAGTATACGCCCGGGCGTCCCCGCCGTCAAGGGCTGCGCGGCATTTTTGGCGCAGGCGGCCGTTTTGCACAAGGCGCGGCGGCCCGCCGTTGTGCAATCTGCCAAAAGAAACTGCGCCGTCCTAAAGGCACAGGGCGCGGGGCGCGGCGGCCTGCTTTTGCACGCCGCCGCCAAAAATGCGGGGCGGCGCGGGGGCAAAAATCGTGCGTTTTGCCCATTGCCAAGCGCCCGACCGGCGGGTATAATAGGCGCATAAACAGCAACGGCGCTGTGAGCCAAACCGGCTCGCAACGCCGTTTTTGTTTTGTGCTTTGGCAAAATTAGAACGCCGGAGCGATAAAAAAGCAAAGGAGTGGGAACGTATGGCTGCAAATGTGATGCAACTTTACGGCAGCAAGGTATTTAACGAACACGTGATGAAGGAGCGCCTGCCCAGCGCCACCTACAAGAGCCTGCAGGCCACCCTGCACCGGGGCGCGCCGCTGGACATCGAGGTGGCCAACGTCGTAGCCAGCGTGATGAAACGCTGGGCGATGGAACAGGGCGCGACCCATTTCACCCACTGGTTCCAGCCGCTGACCGGCGCCACGAGCGAAAAGCACGACAGCTTTCTAAGCCCCCCTGGGGGACGGCACCGCCATTATGGAATTTTCCGGCAAGGAACTGGTGCGCGGCGAGCCGGACGCCTCTTCCTTCCCCTCCGGCGGGCTGCGCGCCACGGCCGAAGCCCGCGGCTACACCGCGTGGGACCCCACCAGCTACGCCTTTGTGAAGGACGATGTGCTGTGCATCCCCACGGCGTTCTGCTCCTACACCGGCGAGGCGCTGGACAAGAAAACGCCGCTGCTGCGCTCGATGAAGGCGCTGTCCGACCAGGCGAAGCGCATCCTGAAGCTGTTTGGCAAGGAGGCGGACTATGTTTCGACCACCGTCGGCCCCGAACAGGAGTA
>CALWNS010000196.1 GCA_944382805.1 uncultured Gemmiger sp.
GGCAAGCAGCCGCAGTAACATTCGACATTCTCTTATTGCATACCAGCCTCCTTATTCCAACGGACAGCGCCGGGCTTTGCGCAGCAAGGCCCGGCGCTGTCCGTCTGTGTGGCCCTGCCGGGACGCAAAAGGCCGAAACTGCACGCTTTTTATCGCGGTTTGCAATGACGGCGCGCCGCCAAAGGTGTATAATATATAAAAAGGGCGCAAGCCCGTTTCCGTTCCCGTTTTTTCAAAAGGAGGACACCATGCACATTCCTTCCCCCGACCGCTACGCCGCCATGCAGTTCCCTTACTGCGGGAACAGCGGCCTCCGCCTGCCCCAGCTCTCGCTGGGGCTGTGGCACAACTTTGGCGATACCGCCCGCTATGACACGATGCGCGCGATCGTGCTGACCGCCTTTGACAACGGCATCGTCCACTTTGACCTGGCGAACAACTACGGCCCCGAACCCGGCGCGGCCGAACGCAACTTTGGCCGCATCCTGCGCGAGGAGCTGGCCGCCCACCGGGACGAGATCCTCATCACGACCAAGGCCGGCTACGGTATGTGGGACGGCCCCTACGGCGACGGCGGCAGCCGCAAATACCTGGTCGCCAGTCTGGAGGCAAGCCTGCGGCGGCTCGGCGTTGACTATGTCGATATCTTCTACCACCACCGCATGGACCCCAACACCCCGCTGGAGGAAACGATGGGCGCGCTGGCCCAGATCGTGCGCAGCGGCAAGGCGCTGTACGCCGGCCTTTCGAACTACGACGGCCCCACGATGGAAAAGGCCGCCGCCCTCCTGAACGAGCTGCGCTGCCCGTTCGTCATCAACCAGAACCGCTATTCCATCTTTGACCGCACGATCGAGAAAAACGGCCTGAAAGAGACGGCGGTGCGCCTTGGCAAGGGGATCATCGCTTTCAGCCCGCTGGCCCAGGGCCTTTTGACCGACCGCTACCTGCACGGCGTCCCGGCCGACAGCCGGATGCGCACCGACGGCCGGTTTTTGCAAGACAGCGCCCTGACCGGGGAGCGGCTGGCCCAGATCCGCGCGCTCAACGCCCTGGCCGCCGCCCGCGGCGAGAGCCTGGCCACGATGGCGCTGCGCTGGATCCTGCGCGACGGCGCCGTGACCAGCGTGCTGGTCGGCGCCAGCCGGCCCGAGCAGCTGCTGGACGATTTGAAAGTGCTGTCCAGCCCCGCCCTGAGCGAAGAGGAACTCAAAATCATCGACGCGAACAGCTGAAACACAACCGGCGGACCGCAGCCCCCAAAAAAAGGGCGCGCGGCCCGCCTTTTATTTTTGGGCCGCCGCGTGCAAAAAGCGGGCCAAGCCGCGCGGCGCACGATTTCTGTTGCCAGTTTTGCCAGAACGGTTTATAATATGAATATGTATACCGCCCGGCGGCGGTATGCGTGGAAAAATAAGATCCGGCGCGGCCCCCCCGGCGGGGCGCGCCTTGGAACGGGGGATGTACCCATGTCAAACTTTATCCCGCTTTCGGTGCCGAACTTCGGCCCGCAGGAGGCCGCGCGCGCGGCGCAGGCCATCACCTCCGGCTGGGTGTCCACCAGCGGCGCGCGGGTGGGCGAATTTGAACAGGCGCTGGCCGCCTATGTCGGTATGCCGTGCGCCGTGGCCGCCAACGCCGGCTCTTCGGCGCTGCACCTGGCCGCGCTGGCCGCGGGCCTTGGCCCGGGGCAGGAGGTCCTTGTGCCCACGCTGACCTTTATCGCCGCGGTCAACCCGCTGACCCGCTATGTCGGCGCGCAGCCGGTGTTCATCGGCTGCGACGATTCGCTGTGCATCGACCCCGACGCGGTGGAGGATTTCTGCGCGAACCGCTGCACGCTGAAAGCGGACGGCCTGTACAACCAAAAAACCGGCGCGCGGGTGTCGGCGCTGGGCGTGGTACACGTGTTCGGCAACATGGCCGATATGCCCCGCCTGCTGGATATTGCCCGCCGCTACCGCCTTGTTTTGATCGAGGACGCCACCGAGGCCCTGGGCACCAAATACCTGACCGGCCCGCTGGCCGGCAAGTATGCCGGCACCATGGGCGACATCGGCTGCTACAGCTTTAACGGCAACAAGATCATCACCACCGGCGCGGGCGGGATGCTCGTTTCGAACCATGCGGACTGGGCCGCGCACGCCAAGCACCTTTCCACCCAGGCCAAGGCCGATGTGCTGCAGTTCCTGCACGACGAAGTCGGCTACAACTACCGCATGACCAACGTGCAGGCCAGCCTGGGCCTGGCCCAGCTGGAACGGCTGGAGGAGTTTATCCGGGTCAAGCTGGCCCGCTACGAACAGTACCGCGCCGCGCTGGACGGCTACAAGGGCCTGCGCATCCTGCCTTTCCGCGACGAGGACGGCAGCGTGCGCAGCAACCACTGGTTCTACAGCCTGGACCTGCGGGGCACGGGGCTGCGGCGCGACGAGGTCATTGCCGCTTTGCAGGCGCAGGACATCCAGACCCGCCCGATCTGGGCGCTCATCCACGAACAGGCTGACTACCCGCAAAACGAAGCTTACGCCCTGGACAAAGCGCTGGCCTACCGGCAAAACATCGTCAACCTGCCCTGCTCGACCAATTTGACCGAGGCGGACTGCGCCCGCGTCATCGCCGCCGTGCAGGCGCTGGCCGACCGCGCATAACGCAAAAAGGGGAGAGCGCCATGCTCAAGATCGAAGAACTTATCATCCCGCGCACGGCCACCGTGCTGGAAACGATGAAAAAGCTGGACGAGACCGGCCAGCGCATCCTGTTCCTTGCGCCGGACGGCGTGCTGCAGGCCGTTGTGACCGACGGCGACCTGCGCAAGTTTTTCCTGCGCGGCGGCACGCTGGAAGCCCCGGTCGAACAGGCGGCCAACTTCCGGCCCATCAGCCTGCCGGTGGCGGAGCGCGGGCGCGCCAAAGCCGAGCTGCAGCGCCACGGCATCGACGCGCTGCCCATTTTGGACACGCGCGGCGTGATCACCGATATCGTGTTTGCCGGCGGCGTGGATGTCGATAACCGCAAACGGGTGGATATCCCGGTCGTGATGATGGCGGGCGGGCTGGGCACGCGGCTGTACCCCTATACCAAGATCCTGCCCAAGCCGTTGATCCCGGTGGGGGAGCAGCCCATCGCGGAGCTGATCATCGACCGCTTCCGCAGTTTCGGCTGCCACCGCTTTACCATGATCGTCAACTACAAAAAGGGCATGATCAAGTCCTATTTCGGTGATCTGGAAAAGGACTATACGCTCGATTTTGTGGACGAAACGCAGTTCATGGGCACCGGCGGCGGGCTGTGCCTGCTCAAAGACAAGCTGGATTCGCCGTTTTTCTTTACCAACTGCGACACGCTGCTGGACCTGGATTTCGGTGACCTTTACCAAAAGCACAAGGCGCGCGGCAACCTGATCACGATGGTCTGCGCCTTCAAGCATTACACCGTGCCCTACGGCGTGGTGGAGCTGGGCGAGGACGGCGGCATCGCCGCCATGCGCGAAAAGCCGGAACTGAACTTTTTGACCAACACCGGCGTGTATGTGGTGGAGCCGCGCGTGGTGCGCGAAATGCGCGACGGCGAATCCATCGGCTTCCCCGATGTGATCGACCGCTACCGCGCAGCCGGCGAAAAAGTCGGCGTGTACCCCATCAACGAAAGCGCCTGGATGGATATGGGCCAGATGGAGGAACTGGAAAAAATGCGCCGCCGCCTGGAGGAGCATTCGTAAAAACCGCCGTACACGACCCCCACAAACAAAAAGGAGCGCCCCCATGCCTGTTACCATTATTGCCGAAGCCGGCGTCAACCACAACGGCGACCTGGCCATGGCCAAGCAGATGGCCCGCGTGGCCAAGGAATGCGGCGCGGATATCGTCAAATACCAGACCGCCGTGCCGGAACTGGTCGTCAGCCGCTTTGCCGAAAAGGCCGAATACCAAAAACAGACCACCGACGCCGCCGAAAGCCAGCTGGAAATGATCCGCAAGCTGCACTTTTCGTTCGACGCGCACCGCGAACTGAAGGAATACTGCGATTCCATCGGCATCCAGTACCTGTCCGCGCCGTTCGATATCCCCAGCGTGCGCTTTTTGGGCACGCTGGGCCTGCCGCTCATCAAGATCCCCTCCGGCGAGATCACCAACCTGCCCTACCTGGAGGAGGTGGCCAAACTGCATACGCCGGTGCTGCTTTCGACCGGCATGAGCAATTTGAACGAGATCACCGACGCCCTGGGCGTGCTGGACGATAACGGCTGCCCGCAGGCCACCGTGCTGCACTGCAACACCCAGTACCCCACCCCCTATGCGGACGCCAACCTGACCGCCATGGTGGAACTGTTCGACCAGTTCGGCCTGCCGGTCGGGCTTTCGGACCATACGCCGGGGTGGGAGAGCGACGTGGCCGCCGCCGTGCTGGGCGCGCAGGTCATCGAAAAGCACTTTACGCTGGACAAGACCCTGCCCGGCCCCGACCAGAAAGCCAGCCTGGACCCCGCCGAGTTCAAGGCCATGGTGGACGCCGTGCGCCATGTCGAAGCCGCGCTGGGCGACGGCCACAAGCGCCTGACCGCCAGCGAAGCCCCCAACAAGGCCGTGGCCCGCAAAAGCATCGTGGCCGCGCGCGCCATCCAAAAGGGCGAGGCGTTCACCGCCGAAAACCTGACCACCAAGCGCCCCGGCGACGGCATAAGCCCCATGCGCTGGTACGAGGTGCTGGGCCAAACCGCCAAACGCGACTTTGCCGCGGACGAAAAGATCGAGCTGTGAACGGCGGCGGGCTTGCCCGTTCCGCGCCGTAAAGGAGCCTTGTATGCGCAACACCGCCATCACCGTCGTCACCTCCACGCGCGCCGAGTTCGGCCTGCTGCGCCCGGTGGTGGCCAAACTGTGCCAAAACGGCCCGCCCCCGGCGCTGGCGGCCACCGGCGCGCACCTGTGCGCGCGGCTGGGGGCCACGGTGTCGGAGATCGAAGCCGACCCCGCCGCCGCGCCCTGCCTGGCCGCGCGGCTGCCCATTTTTTCCGAAACGGACCCCGGCGAGCCGGTGGCGCGCACCATCGTCCGCACCATCGAGGTGTTCGACGCCTATTTTGCCGCCCACCGCCCGGACGCGCTGGTGCTGCTGGGCGACCGGTTCGAAATTTTTGCCGTGGCGGTGGCCGCGGCCGCGCGCCACATCCCCATCG
>CALWNS010000197.1 GCA_944382805.1 uncultured Gemmiger sp.
TGTGCCGGGGCCGTCTGCGCAGGCTTTTGCGCCGCCTGGGCGGGCCGGCGGGCGGGCTGCACGGGGGCGGCCGGCCGGGCCGGGGCCTGCGCCGCCGGGCGGGCTTTTTTCAGCTTTTGCATGGTGGGCAGGTCGCCCAAAATATCGTCCAGCACCGTGGTCGAAAACCGGTCGTCCGCCTGCGCCTTGCCGTCCCCGATCTCCACCGCGGGCAGGTCCTCGCGCCCGATCGGCCCCAGGCTTTCGTGGCCGGCGCCGGGCGCGGCGGTATCGATGCCCACGCTGCGCAAGATCTCGTCCACCTTGCGGTCGTTGACGCTGTCGCGCACGCCGTCCCGCGTTTGCTGGTGGCTCAGCTCTTCCAGAATGCGTTCCACCGAATCATTGGTGCGTTTGCTTGGCATTTGTGTGTTCTCCCCTTCCCGGGCGGCTCAGCCGTTTTTGCGCCGCAGCATGATATCGTACAGCAGGATGCCCGCCGCTACCGAGACATTGTAGCTGTCCACGCCGCCGTCGGGCGCGGCCATTTCCAGCGTGACCACGCCGTCGCACAGCTTGCGGGTCAGGGCGGCGGGGCCGCGGCCCTCGCTGCCCAGCACCAGCGCAACGGCGCCGCGCAGGTCGGTGCGCTGCGGCGTCTGGCCGTCCAGGTCGGCGCAGTAGACGAATATATTGCGCTGTTTCAGCGCGCGGATGGCCTCGGCCAGGTTGGCCACGCGGGCCACCGGCAGGCGGGCGGCCGCCCCGGCGCTGGCTTTCATCACGGTGCCGGTCACGCCCGCGCTGCCGCGCCGCGGGATCACGACCCCGTGCGCCCCGCACAAAAAGGCGGAGCGGATGATGGCCCCCAGGTTGTGCGGGTCCTCGATGCCGTCGCACAGCACCAGGAACGGCGGTTCGCCGCGGCTTTCGGCCAGGGCGAGCAGGTCCTCCAGCTCGGCGTAGCGGATGGGCGTGCAGCGCAGCGCCACGCCCTGGTGGTCGGCCGTGCCGCACAGCTTTTGCAGCTTGCCGGCCGGCACCCGCTTGACCACCGCCCCGGCCTGGCGCGCCAGCGCCGTGTAATAGCCGGCGGCGCGCGGCTCCAGGCTGTCGGCCAGCAGCAGCGTATCGGCGCCGGAACCGCTGCGCAGCAGTTCGGTCACCGGGTTTTTGCCCCAGATCAGCTCCGCCGGTTCGGCGGCGCGGGGCGGCTGTTTGTGTTCACGCTTGGTTTCCATATGTTTTTCCGGCGCGGCGGGGCCGCGCGCTGCTCCTGTCTTTTACGCCGGGCCGGGGGCGGCGCGCAGCGCGCCCCCGGGGGCCGGATATTCAGATATAGTATACCACAAACCCCGCCCCGTTGTCACCCCACCGGCGGCGACAAAAGTACAAGTTTTTTGCGGGGCGGCGGCCGGCGCGCCCCGCGCAGGTGCGTTGTTTATACAAACTGGATTTCCACGGTTTCCCCGCCGCCTGTTGAAAACCCTGTTGAAAGTGTGGAAAACCCGTTTACTGGCGGCTTTCCCGCGCCTAACAGCGATGATTCGCCGCAAAATGCGGCAAAACTTTTAACATAACGGTTTGGATAATCCGCCGTGTCAAGTTGGCAAAGTTCTGATTTTTCCGCCGCGTTCCCCGTTTTTTCCCGCATCTTGCCCAACGCCCGCGCAAGCGGCCCCCTGCGTGGGCGCGGCGGCGCGCCGGGGCGCGAAAAGTTCATCCCGCCCCGGCCGCGCCGGCCCCGGGGCGCGCGGGAACTGGTTTTTGCGCCGTTTTGGTTGCTTTTTTGCCGGGGGTTGTTTATAATAGGTGTGGGCCGCGGCTTTGCCGGTGGGGCGGCGGCCGGCGCTGAACACCGAAGATAGTTTTGGGAGGTAATCCGTATGCTGGTAAATGCGACCAATATGCTGCTGAAGGCCCGTGACGGGCACTACGGCGTAGGCCAGTTCAACATCAACAACCTGGAATGGACCAAAAGCATCCTGCTGACCGCGCAGGAGATGAACAGCCCCGTGATCCTGGGCGTGTCCGAGGGCGCGGGCAAATACATGGCCGGGTTCAAGGTCGTGGCCGCCATGGTGCGCGCCATGGACGAGAGCCTGGGCATCACCGTGCCGGTGGCCCTGCACCTGGACCACGGCACCTACGAGGGCGCCAAAGCCTGCATCGAGGCCGGTTTTACCAGCATCATGTTCGACGGCAGCCACTACCCCATTGAGGAAAACGTGGCCAAGACGACCGAGCTGGTGGCCATGGCCCACGACCACGGCCTTTCCATCGAGGCCGAAGTCGGTTCCATCGGCGGCGAGGAGGACGGCGTTGTGGGCGCCGGCGAAGTGGCCGACCCGGCCGAGTGCGCCAAGATCACCGCGCTGGGCATCGATTTCCTGGCGGCCGGCATCGGCAACATCCACGGCAAATACCCCGCCAACTGGAAGGGCCTGGACTTTGACGCGCTGGAAAAGATCCACCAGGCCACCGGCAACATCCCGCTGGTGCTGCACGGCGGCACCGGCATCCCGGAGGAGATGGTGCGCAAGGCCATCAGCCTGGGCGTTTCCAAGATCAACGTGAACACCGAGTGCCAGCTGAGCTTTGCCGATGCGACCCGCAAGTACATCGAAGCCGGCAAGGACCTGCAGGGCAAGGGCTACGACCCGCGCAAGCTGCTGGCCCCCGGCGCCGAAGCCATCAAGGCCACCGTGCGCGAGAAGATCGAGCTGTTCGGCTCCGCCAACAAGGCGTAAGCGCAAGCACAAACGCACCCGCCCCGCGGCGCTCCTGCAAAGGAGCCGCCGCGGGGCGGTTTTTTGTGATATTGCGGCGTGCGGGCCGTTTTTTTGCGATGTGCGTACGATTTACGCTGTAGGGGCCGATGCTCGCATCGGCCCGGGGGCGTACAGGCCGCCGTTACGTTCGGGACGATGCAAGCATCGTCCCCTACATTGCACACGGGTAATGCGCGGCAAAATTTGTGCGCCCGACGTAAAGGCCATTTGTAGGGGAGGGATTTATCCCTCCCGCGGGCGTTGCGGCGACCTGTACGTTTGCGGGAGGGCCATGGCCCTCCCCTACGAACCAAGGGTGCCGCGCAGGCCGTGCATTTGTCGGGCGCAAAAAAGGCCCCCTTGTCAAAGGGGGCTGGATGCGCCGCAAGGCGCAGACTGGGGGATTGCGTTTGGGCTATATGCCGTTTATAAACGGCATTTTACGGCAAAGCAATCCCTCCGACCTCGCTGCGCTCGGCCACCTCCCTTTGACAAGGGAGGCTTATTCTTATCCTTTCCCTTTCCCCCGGCGCGGGCGCAGGAGGAGGGCCAGGGCGGCGGCCAGCAGCAGGCAGACGGCGGCGGCCAGCAAAAAGCGGCCGAACAGGCCGTGGACGCAGCCGAGCAGCAGCTCCTTGACGGCCAGCGGTTCCAGGCTGAGGCGTTCCAGGCCGAGCG
>CALWNS010000198.1 GCA_944382805.1 uncultured Gemmiger sp.
AGCTGACCAGTCTGCTGAGCTATGTCATGGGCGTTTTAATGAGCCTGATGATGCTCTCGATGGTGTTCGTCATGATCACGATGAGCACGGCCAGCGCCGAGCGCATTGCCGAGGTGCTGACCGAGACCCCCGACCTGGCCCGGCCCGAAAACGCTGACCGCAACATCCCCAACGGCAGCATCGATTTTGACCACGTCAGCTTTTCCTACAAGCACGGCAGCGGCGAAAAGACGCTGCACGACATCACGCTGCACATCCGTTCGGGCGAGATGATCGGCGTTATCGGCGGCACGGGCAGCGGCAAGTCGAGCTTTGTCAACCTGATCAGCCGCCTGTACGATGCCGATACCGGCCGCGTGTGCGTCGGCGGCAAGGACGTGCGCCGCTACGACCTGGAAACGCTGCGCAGCCAGGTGGCGGTCGTCCTGCAAAAAAACGTGCTGTTCTCCGGTACTATCCTGGACAACCTGCGCTGGGGCAAGGAGGACGCTACCCTGGACGAATGCCGCGCCGCCTGCCGGGCCGCCTGTGCCGACGAGTTCATCGGGCGCCTGCCCAATGGGTACGATACCTGGATCGAGCAGGGCGGCGCGAATGTCTCCGGCGGGCAGAAACAGCGGCTGTGCATCGCGCGCGCCCTGCTCAAACAGCCCAAAATTCTGATCCTGGACGACTCGACCTCCGCCGTGGACACCGCCACCGACGCCAAGATCCGCGCGGCTTTTGCAAAATACATCCCCGGCACCACTAAAATCATCATCGCGCAGCGCATTTCCAGCGTGCAGGACGCCGACCGCATTCTGGTGGTGGACGGCGGCGGGGTCAACGGCTTTGATACGCACGAAAACCTGCTGAAAACCAATCGGATCTACCGCGAAATCTACGAGGCCCAGGCCAAAGGCGGCGGCGACTTTGACCAGCCCGCCGCAGCGGACGATGGAAAGGATGGTGCGCAGGCATGAAACAGACGGTAAACGCGCGGCCCGGGACAGCCGCCACCCTGGGGCGGTTGCTGGGCGTTATGTTCAAAAACTATAAGTTCTCCTGCCTGGCGGTGGCCGTCTGCGTCATTGGCTCATCGCTGGCATCGGTGCAGGGAATCCTGTTTACCCAGACCCTCATTGACGACTACATCACGCCCATGCTGCACAGCGGCGCGGCCGACTACGGCCCGCTGGCGGCGGCCATGCTGCGGGTGGCGGCGCTCTACGCGGCGGGCATCCTGTGTGCCTACGGCTACAACCGCATCATGGTCAATATCAGCCAGGGTACCATGCGCACGCTACGGCTGGAGCTGTTCCGCCACATGGAAAGCCTGCCCATCCGCTATTTCGACACCCACCTCCACGGCGATATCATGAGCGTCTACACCAACGATGTGGACACCCTGCGCCAGCTCATCGGCCAAAGCATCCCCCAGCTGCTCAACTCGCTGGTCACCATCGTCACCAGCCTGGCCAGCATGATCCTGCTTGACCTGCCGCTGACCGCCATCACGGTGGTTATGATCTGCCTGATGCTGCTGGTCAGCAGCCGGGGGGCGGGGCGCTCGTCCCGGTATTTTGCCGCGCAGCAGCAGGATATCGGCAAGGTCAACGCCTATATCGAGGAAATGATGGAAGGCCAAAAGGTCGTTAAGGTATTCTGCCACGAGCAGCAGAGCCTGGCTGACTTCCGAACGCTCAACGAGCAGCTGCGCGACAGCGCCGACAAGGCCAACACCTATGCCAGCATCACGATGCCGCTGAACGCCAACCTTGGCAACATCAGCTACGTGCTGTGCGCCGTTGTGGGCGCGCTGCTGGCCCTGAACGGGTACGGCTCTTTGACGCTGGGGGCGCTGGTCTCGTTTTTGACGCTGAACAAAAGCGGGACCCAGCCGGTCAGCCAGGTCAGTATGCAGACCAACAGCATCGTCATGGCGGCGGCCGGCGCGGCGCGCGTCTTTGCCTTGCTGGACGAAACGCCCGAGACCGATGAAGGCTACGTCACATTGGTCAATGCGCGCGAACATCCCGACGGCACGCTGGAAGAGACCGCCGAACGCACCGGCGTTTGGGCCTGGAAACACCCCCACCATGACGGCACGCTGACCTACACAAAGCTGCGGGGCGATATCACGTTCCACGATGTCGATTTCGGCTATACGCCGGAAAAGATCGTACTGCACAACATCGAACTCTACGCCACGCCGGGGCAGAAGATCGCTTTTGTCGGCTCTACCGGAGCCGGCAAAACAACGATCACCAACCTGATCAACCGCTTTTACGATATTGCCGACGGCAAGATCCGCTACGACGGCATCAACATCAACAAGATACAAAAGGGCGCCCTGCGCCGTTCCCTTGGTATCGTATTGCAGGACACCCACCTGTTTACCGGCACAGTGCTGGATAACATCCGCTACGGCCGGCTGGACGCCACTGACGAGGAGTGCATCGCCGCCGCAAAGCTGGCAAACGCCGACGGCTTTATCCGCCGTCTGCCCGATGGGTATAACACGCTGCTGACCGGCGACGGCGCAAACCTTTCCCAGGGCCAGCGCCAGCTGCTGGCCATTGCCCGCGCGGCCGTGGCCGACCCGCCGGTGCTGATCCTGGACGAAGCGACCTCCAGCATCGATACCCGCACCGAACAGCTGGTCCAGCAGGGCATGGACGCGCTGATGACCGGCCGCACGAGCTTTGTCATCGCGCACCGGCTCTCAACGGTGCAAAACGCCGACTGCATCATGGTGCTGGAACAGGGCCGCATCATCGAGCGCGGCACCCACGCCCAGCTGCTGGAAAAGAAAGGGCGGTACTACCAGCTCTATACCGGCAATTCGATCGGTGCGTAAAGCGCGCGGGGCGGCATAAAAGCAAGGCAAAACAGGTCCGCAGGACGGGCCTGTTTTTTGCTGCGGCCCGCCCGTCGGGCGCGGGAAAGCCGCCCTTGCCGGGAACAGAAACAGCAAAAATTAGCCGCCGCCGGTCTTGACACGCCCGGCGGCGGCTGGTATATTATGGCTGTTAGCTAAAGCTAACCGCACTGCCCAACGGCGTCCCCGGACGCCGTTTTCTTTGGGGAATGGGTTAGAACAAACTAACTATTTCGAACGCGAAGGTGACTCCCATGATGATCGACAAAAGGCTGATCGGCATGGTGCCACAAAGCAAAAAGACCATTGCCGCCAACGTGGCCCTGCAGTGGGGCGCGCTGTGCGCCAACATTGTGCTGATGGGCGCGCTGGCCCGCCTGCTGCAGCGCCTGTACCTGGGCGCGGCGGACGCGGCGGCCTGGGCGCGGCTGGGCGCGGCGGCGGCACTGGCGGTGGCGGCGCGGTATGCCTGTACCGTGCTGGCCAGCCGCATGAGCTACCGCAGCGCCAAAGCGGTCAAAAAGACGCTGCGCGGGCAGATCTACCGCAAGCTGCTGCGCCTGGGCGCAGGCTATACCGAACAGGTGCAGACCAGCGAGATCGTGCAGGTGGCGGTGGAGGGCGTGGACCAGCTGGAGACCTATTTCGGCGCCTATCTGCCGCAGCTGTTCTACGCCATGCTGGCCCCGCTCACGCTGTTTGCGGTGCTTGCGCCGGTCAGCCTGCCGGCGGCCGCGGTGCTGCTGGCCTGTGTGCCGCTCATCCCGGTCACTATCGTGGCGGTGCAGCGCTGGGCCAAACGGCTGCTGGCCAAATACTGGGGCCAGTATACGGCGCTGGGCGATACTTTCCTGGAGAACCTGCAGGGCTTGACCACCACCAAGATCTATGGCTCCGACGGCTTTAAGCACCGCGAGATGAACGAACAGGCCGAGCGCTTCCGCAAAATCACGATGAAGGTGCTGACCATGCAGCTCAACTCCATCACCGTGATGGACCTTATCGCTTACGGCGGCGCGGCGCTGGGCGTCATCCTGGCGGCGGCCGAACTGCGCGCCGGCCGGGTGGACCTGGCGGGGGCGCTGCTTATCATCCTGCTGGCGGCGGATTTCTTTTTGCCCATGCGGCTGCTGGGGTCTTATTTTCACATTGCCATGAACGGCATGGCGGCCAGCGGCAAGATCTTCCGCCTGCTGGATTTGCCGGAACCGCCCGCCGCCGCGCAGGAGGCCCCGGCCGACAAAACGCTGGCGCTGCACGGCGTGCATTTTGGCTATGCGCCCGGGCGGGAGGTGCTGCGCGGCGTGGATATGGTGTTCCCGCAGGGCAGCTTTACCGCGCTGGTGGGGGAGAGCGGCTGCGGCAAATCCACCGTTGCCGCGCTGCTCACCGGCCGCCGCACCGGCTATACCGGCGCGCTGACGCTGGGCGGCGTGCCGCTGCGGGATATCCGGCCGGGAAGCCTGCGCGGCGCGATCACCTATGTCAGCCACCAGCCCCATCTTTTCAAGGGCACCGTGCGCGCCAACCTGCGCATGGCCTGCCCGGCGGCCACCGACGCCGCGCTGTGGCAGGTGCTGGAGCGGGTGAAACTGGCCGATTTCCTGCGCGCCGAACAGGGCCTGGACACCCTGCTGGCCGAAAAAGCCGCCAACCTTTCCGGCGGGCAGCGCCAGCGGCTGGCCCTGGCGCGGGCGCTTTTGCACGGCAGCCCGGTGTATATCTTTGACGAGGCGACCTCCAACATCGATGTGGAAAGCGAGAACGATATCATGGCCGAGATCCATGCGCTGGCCAAAACCAAAACCGTGATCCTCATCACCCACCGCCTGGCTGCCGCCGCAGCGGCGGACAACATCTATGTGCTGGCGGAAGGCCGCGTGGCCGAAAGCGGCCCGCACAAAGCGCTGCTGGCCCGCGGCGGCGTTTACGCCCGGCTGTGGGCAGCCCAGCAGGAACTGGAAAAATATGCGCAAGGGGGTGTTCCGGCATGAAACAGAGCAAAAAGCGCAGCGGCCTTGCCGTAATGGCGCGTCTGATCGGCCTGGTGCGGCCGCTGGCCGGGTTCATGCTGCTGGCGGTGGCCATGGGCCTGGCCGGCCACCTGTGCGCCAGCTTTATCACGATCCTGGGCGGTTTTGCCCTGCTGCGGGTGCTGGGGCTGCAGGCCGGCGGCCTGGCCGCCCTGTTTGCCGCGGTGCTGGCGCTGGCGCTGGCACGCGGCGTGCTGCGCTATGCCGAGCAAGCCTGCAACCACTTTATCGCCT
>CALWNS010000199.1 GCA_944382805.1 uncultured Gemmiger sp.
ATGTTTGCCTTGCATTGTAGGGCGGGTGATTTCGCCCGCCGCACCTTGGGAAAATTCAAAAAACGGGATTTGCCGGCATTTTTGAAAAATTCATCGGTCCGGCGGACGTGAACGCCCGCCCTACACATGGCCTTTGCGCCGGGCGCGGATATTTCCGCGTGGCCTGCAGGGGTCGATGCCTGGCATCGTCCCGCAGGCGCCTTTCGGGGGAACGGCATACAAAACGCGCGCCCCGCGGTTTTCGCCGCGGGGCGCCTACGTATAAAAAACTCCGTATTTTACACCCAGTGCCCAAAACGGTACTTGGGTTCGCACGGTTCGCCGGGGTCCACCGGGCGGCCCAAAAACACCTGCACGGCGTTTTGGCGCAGGCGCGCGGCCGTATCGCCCGGCAGTTCGTTGTAGCCGGCGCGCAGGTTTACCGGGCGGTGCTCCGGGCTGTGGGCGTCGGTGGCCAGCAGATGCACCAGGTTCCAGCGCAGGTAGCGCTGCAGCAGGCGCGCCGTGTGCCCGCCGCGGACCAGCCCGGCGGCGTTGATCTGCGCCAGCGCGCCCGCGCTGACCCAGCGGTACAGCAGGGTGGGGTCCTCGGTCACATAGGGGTAGCGCTCCACATGGGCCAAAATCGGGGTATAGCCCTGCTGCTGCACGGCGAACAGCGTATCCTCGATGCCGCCGGGGTGGTGGGTGGTGGGCAGCTCGATCAGGATATACGGCGTGCCGGCAAAGCACAGCACGCGCAGGTCCAGCGTGGGCAGCGCCGGCGTAAAATACACCTCCGCCCCCGCTTTGGCCGCCAGCGGCAGGTTCTGTTCGCGCACGGCCGCGGCGGTCTTTTTCAGCGCGTCGCGCCGCTTGGCGGCAAACTCCTCCAGCGTGGTGCGCTCGTAGTAAAAATGCGGGGTGAACACCACGCCGGCCACGCCGTCCGCCAGTTCCTGGCGCAGCAGTTCCATCGTTACGGACAGATTGCGCGCGCCGTCGTCAATGCCGGGCAGCAGGTGGCAGTGCAGATCGACCAGGTCCTGTTTCATTCGCCGGCGTCCCCGTCGGCGTCGTCGCCCTCGTGCTTGTAATAATCGTAGGAATAGGAGTAATAGTACCCGTCCTTGTGGCCGGCACGCTTGATGTCGTACCCGTTGAGCACCACGCCCAAAATGCGCCCGTGTACCGATTCCAAGTTCTTTTTGGAAAGCTGCGCGCCCTGGATGGTGGTCACGCCCGGGCGCACGACCAGGATCGCGCCGTCGGCAAAGCGGCACATGACGGCCGCATCGGTCACCACCGAGACCGGCGGCGTATCTACGATGATAAAGTCATAGTAATCCCGCAGGCCGGTGAACAGCTCCTGCACGGCCGGCAGGGCCAGCATCTCGCTGGGGTTGGGCGGCAGCGGGCCGGCCGGCAAAAGCGAGAACTGTACGTTTTTGAACCGCACCAGCGCGTCGGCCAGCGGGCACTGGCCGGCCACCACGTTGGAAATGCCCGCGCGGTTGCGCGCCAGGTGCATATAGCGTGAAAGCGAACCCTTGCGCAGGTCGCCGTCCACCAGCACGACCCGCTTGCCGCCGGAGGCCAGCGTGGCGGCCAGGTTGATGGCCACGTTGCTCTTGCCCTCCTCCGGCACCGAGGAGGTGATCAGGATGACCTTGCAGCCGGAGGAAGCCGAAAGGAACTCCAGGTTGGTGCGCAGGGATTTGTATGCTTCTACAAACTGGAACGGCGCATCGGGGCCGACCATCAGCAGCTTGCGGCGGGATTTGCCGCCCTTTTTTGCCTTGGGCATTACTTTCTGCCTCCGTTCTCATAATTGGGGATCACGCCGATCACGGTCAGGCCAAGGTGCTTGGTCACGTCCTCTTCGGTGTTGATCTTGTTGTCCAGCAAAACGCGCAGGAACAAAACGCCCAGGCACAAAACCAACCCCAGCACGCCGGCAATGGCGGTGTTGCGCAGCACATTGGGCGAAACGGGGTCCGGGTCCACGCTGGCGGCCGAAATGACCTTGACCGAACCGGCCTCCACCGCGGTCAGGATGGCGTCCGGCGCGACCTGGGTGATCTGCTCGCACACCAGGCGCGCGCCCTCGGCGTTGGGGTCGGTCACGGTGATCTGCATGACCTGGGTGTCGTCCACGGCGGCCACGCCCACTTTTTGGGCCAGCGTCTCGTAGCTCATATCCAGCCCCAGGTTGGCAATGACCTGGTTGAGCACCGTATCGCTTTTTACAATAATGCTGTAGGTGGCCACCAGGCGGGAGGCGGAGGTCAGCTGGTCGCTGGTCACGTTGGCGGTGGCGTCCTGCCGGGTGTTCACGATCATCAGCGCGCTGGCCTGGTACTGCGGCGTCAGCACGAACTTCGAAACGGCGAACCCGGCCCCGGCGGCCAGCACGGTACACAGCACCAGCGCCAGAATATGCCGGCGCACCACGCCCAGCAGTTCCAGCAGGTCTATGGTTTCGTAATCCTGGTTATCTTCCATTGTACAATCGTTCCCCCACGGTTCGCAGCCGGGCACAACCGGCCGGTATTGGCTGCCGGCACAGCAATGCGCGGCATAGCACATTAAATTATACCACAAGCAGGAACGGATTCCAAACTTATTTTGCGGTTTACCCGCCTGCCGCCCGATTTTTGGCGCTTTGCACAATATTTGGCCGGCGGGCCGGGCACCTTTCCCCACCCGCGCAGATATGCTATAATAAACAAAACGCGCGCACGCAAAAGGGGGGACTGCCGGTGGTGGAGCTGACCATGCTGGGCTGCGGCGGCACGCAGCCGCTGCCGGGCCGGGCGCTGGCCGCCCTGTGGCTGCAGGTGGGCGGCAGCGCGCTGCTGCTGGACTGCGGCGAGGGCACCCAGACCGCCGCGCGCCGCTGGGGCAAAAGCCTGTACAAGCTGGACGCCATCCTGCTGACCCACTACCACGGGGATCACATCCTGGGCCTGCCCGGCCTGCTGATGACCCAGGCCGCGCTGGGCCGCGCCGCGCCGGTCACGGTGGCCGGCCCGCCGGGGCTGCGGCAGATGCTGGCCGCGGTGCGGGCGCTGACCGGCCCGCTGCCGTTTGCGCTGCGGCCCATCGAGCTGGAAGACTGCGCCGGGCAGTTTCTGGTGCCGGCGGGGCAGGTGACGGCCTTCCCCTGCCGCCACCGCGTGGCCTGCTGCGGCTATGCCTACACGCTGCCGCGCGCGGGCCGCTTTGACCCCGTGCGCGCGCGGGCCGCGGGCATCCCGGTGGCGTGCTGGCGCACGCTGCAAAGCGGCCAGCCGGTGGACGGCTTTACGCCGGATATGGTGCTTGGCCCGCCGCGCCGCGGGCTGAAGGTCGTCTACGCCACCGACACCGCGCCCTGCCCGGCCGTGCGCCGGGCCGCGGCCGGGGCGGACCTGCTGTGCATGGACGCCACCTATGCCGACGAAGCCGACGCCCCCAAGGCGAAGCTGTACGGCCACTCTACATGCCGCCAGGCCGGGGCGCTGGCCGCCGCGGCCGGCGTGCGCCGCCTGTGGCTGACCCACTACAGCGCCGCCGTGGAAGACCCCGCCGCGGGCCTGGCCGCCGCGGCCGCAGCCTTCCCCGCCGCCGAGGCGGGGGCGGACGGCAAGGCCCTGACCCTGCGCTTTGACGAGGATATGCCATGAAAAAGACCACCCGGCAAAACCTGATCTTTTTGGTTTGCATCCTGGCCGCGGCCGCCGCGCTGCTGGCCTGGCGGCAGGCCGGCCGCGGCGGCGCCGGCACCGCCGCGCTGCTGCAATACGGCGAAGGCGAACAGCGGCAGGAACTGCGCATCCCGCTGGACCGGGACGGCGACTATGACGTCGACACCGGGCGCTACACCGTCCACCTGCGCGTGCGGGACGGGGGCATCGCCTTTGTGGACAGCCCCTGCCCCGACCATTTGTGCGAAGGCTTCGGCACGCTGCGCCGCGCCGGCGACTGGGCCGCCTGCCTGCCCGCCCGCGCCAGCCTGACCGTTGTGGAAGAATAGAAAGGAACCCATATGAAACCGACCATCAAACAGGTGACCAAAGCCCGCGCCGTGCGGGAAGTGGCGGCGCTGGCGCGCGAGATCTTTGTGCAGCACTACACAAAGCTCACACCGCGGGTGGCCGCCGCCCTGGCCGAGCGCTGGCAGAGCGAGGAACTGACCGACGACGAGCTCCACGACGGCGCGGTCAACTACTTCCTGATCTACCTGGGCAGCCAGGCCGTGGGCTATTTTGCGCTGGACCTGCGCCCGGCGGGCGCGGTGTGCATCAGCCGGCTGTTCCTGCGCGAGGGCGCGCGCGGCCGGGGCATCGGCCGCAGCGTGGCCGCCTACGCCCAAAAACTGGCCGAAGGCGACGGCCGCAGCCGCGTGTACCTGCGCGTGTGGGCCAAAGACCTGAAAGCCGAAGGCTTTTGCAAGCGCTGCCGCTTCCGCAAAGCGGGGGTGGAGCCGGTGGAAGTGCTGCCCGGCGTGACCCTGGACATTGCGACTTGGGAGAAACTCTGGCGATGAGTCAAAAGGGGCAACAGCCGCGCACGGCAATTGCCTAACGCGGCTGTTTCCCCTCTTTGGAATCCCCTTCGACAAAATTTTGCCCAAAACCGCGCACTCGCCGCACGGCGGCTCGCACACAATTTTGGGCAAAATTGCCCTGGCGGTGTCCGCGCCGTCGGCGCGTGTCCGCCGGCGCGGACGGAATGATAGTTTGGGAGAAACTCTGGCGATGAAGCTGCTGCATTTGGCCGACCTGCACCTGGGCAAGCGGGTCAACGGCTTTGATATGCTGCCCGACCAGCGCCATGTTTTGCAGCAGGCGCTGGACGCCTGCGCCGCGCACGGCGTGCAGGCCGTGGCGCTGGCCGGCGATTTGTACGACACGCCGGTGCCCCCGGCCGGCGCGGTGTTGCTGCTGGACTGGTTTTTCAGCGAGCTGCACGCGCGGGGCGTGGCGGTGATGGCGGTGTCCGGCAACCACGACAGCGCCGAACGGCTGGACTACGCCGCCGGCCTGCTGGCCCGCCAGGGCGTGTACCTGGCCGGGCGGTTCACCGGCCGCGTGCCGGTGGCCGAACTGGCCGATGCGCACGGCCCCGTGGAATGCTGCCTGCTGCCGTTCGTGCGGGCGGCCACGGTGCGCCACTGCCTGCCGCAAGCCCCGGTGACCGACTACGATACCGCCGTGGCCGCCGCGCTGGCCACGCTGCCGCCGCGCCGCCCCGGCGTGCGCCGGGTGCTGGTGGCCCACCAGACCGTGCTGGCCGGCGCCGCCCTGCCGCAGTGCGCGGGCAGCGAGAGCATCGCCGCCGCGCTGGGGGCGCCGCAGGGGCCGGTGGTGGGCACGGTGGAGGCCGTGCGCGCCGAACGCTTTGCCGAAAACGGCGGCTTTGACTATGTGGCGCTGGGGCACATCCACCGCCCGCAGCCGGCGGGCGGGGCGCACATCCGCTACGCCGGCAGCCCGCTGTGCTACAGCCTGGACGAATGCCGCGCCGGCGCCGCGCCGCAAAAATACGCCCTGCTGGTGGAGCTGGACGCAAACGGCCTGGCCGGGGTGCAGCCGCTGCCGCTGCGCCCGCTGCACGCCATGCGCCGCCTGACCGGCCCGCTGGCCGCCCTGACCGACCCCGCGCGGGTGACCGACGCGCAGGACTATATCTGGGCCACCCTGACCGACGATACCCCCCAGCCGGACGCCATGGCCGTGCTGCGCGCCGCCTACCCCAACGCCATGCGGCTGGACTACGCCCCCCGCGCCGGCCGGGAAGCGGCGGCCCCCACGGCCGAAGCGCTGCGGCAAAAGAGCTTTACGGAACTGTTCGGTGAATTTTTTGAAGCAATGCAGGGCCGCGCGCTGACCGAAGCCGAGCGCGCCGCGCTGCAGGAGCTGCGCCGGGAGGTGGACTGCCCATGAAACCGCTGTGCCTGACGCTGTGCGCGTTCGGCCCCTATGCCGGGCGCTGCGAACTGGACCTGACCGCTTTTGGGCAAAGCGGGCTGTTTTTGATCAGCGGCGACACCGGCGCGGGCAAGACCGCGCTGTT
>CALWNS010000200.1 GCA_944382805.1 uncultured Gemmiger sp.
CCTTGCGGCCACTGGCTCCGACCCCATTACATGGAGCGTCAGAAACGGTTCCCTGCCAACGGGCTTGAATCTAGATGGTAATACCGGCCCGATCTCCGGCACGCCCACTGCGGCCGGCACCTATACATTTACCATTCAAGCCACGAACGATTACGGCACCGCAACCAAAGAATGGATCATCGAGATCAAAACCGCCTCGACCTACACCGTCTCTGTCGAACCCGATAAAGTTCGTTTTCCTTCTGTGACGGAAGGCTATGAACCGCAGGACCCGGAAACGATAACAATCAAAAATACAGGCAACCAAACGATCCTGTTAGAAGATTATGGACAAGATCCGTGGCTTGACATTACTCTTGATAAGAAGACCCTGGAACCGAACGATGTGGCGACCGTTACGATCAAATTGAAAGATAATCTAAGCGCCGTTACGCAATCGACCCTAAAGGGCTTTATCACATACACCAGCGAGGATGGAAAATCCTTTAGAGACCAAGCCCACTTTGAAGTATCCTATGCCGTAACGCACGATATGAAGCATATCGATGCCAAAGCGGCGACCCACCTGGAAGAGGGCAACATCGAATACTGGTATTGCGAGTATTGCCGGAAATGCTACAAAAACGGCACCGGAACCACGGAGCTTAGCGCAGAGGACATAACCCTGCCAAAGCTCCAGGAACATACGGCGACCGGTACCTGGTACCATGATGAAACCAACCACTGGAACACCTGCGAATGCGGCGCAAAGCTGAACGAGGCCGCCCATACTTTCCGGTGGGTGATCGACAAAGAAGCCACCGCGGCCGAAGCCGGCGCCAAGCACGAGGAATGCACCGCCTGCGGCTATGCCAGGGCCGCCGTGGCCATTCCTGCCACCGGCCAGCCCGCCAGCCCCGCGCCGGTCGTCACACCCAGCGCTGCCCCGGCGGCCACACCCAGCGCTGCCCCGGCAGCCACGCCCGCCCCTGCCATCCCCCAGACCGGCGACGCCGCCCCCGTGGCCCTGTGGGCCGCCCTGGCGGCCGTCTCCGCCGCCGCCCTGCTCGGCCTGGCCCTGCTGGGCCGCGCCCTGCGCGCGGAAAAACGGCGCAAAAACTAAAACCCGCCCGCGGCTTGCCCCAAAGCCGCGGGCCTTCGCTTGCCCCGCCCGCGGTTGCGTTTTGCCGCCTTTTGGGGTATAATAGCCGCAGCGGGACGGCAAGGTGCGTAAAACCCATTTGTAGGGCGGGCGTTCACGCCCGCCGCACCGATGATTTTTCAAAAAATATCGGCGTTTCCCGTTTTTTGAATTTTTCCAAGGTGCGGCGGGCGAAATCGCCCGCCCTACAAACCAAGGCGAACGCTCTGCCAAACGGCCGCGCGTAAAAATCATTTGTAGGGGAGGGGCACGCCCCTCCCGCAACCCCCGCTGCACCGCCACCCCCAAAAAACCGCGCAAAACTACCACAAAACGAAAGGGCAGGGCCTATGCAACATATCCGCTCCTTCTGCCGCCGGCGCGGCCGGGCGCTGGCCGGCGTGCTGCTGGCGGCGCTGGCCGTGCTGGTGCTGGCCTGGGCCGGGTTCGACCTGTCCGCCCGGGTGGACGGCCGCTCCACGCTTGCCATTGTCAACGATGAATACAGCCAAACGCTGGAGCTGCAGGGCCTGACCCAGGCGCTGCCGCTGCGCGCGGGGCAGACGCTGTACGGCGTAAGCCTGAACCTTACCACCTACGGCCACGCCTTTGCCACCGGCACGCTGCACGCGCAGCTGGCCACGGCCGGCGGCGCGGTGGTGGGCACGGCCGCCGCCCCCTGCATCGACCTGCTGGACAATACGTTCAAGACCCTGCTTTTCGATACCCCCTACACCCCCGCCGCCGACGAAACGCTCTACCTTACGCTTTGGGCGGACGGCTTTTCGGCCGAGGAAGCCGCCCTGCCCCTGGGCCTGTGGGCCAGCGTGGGCGTACAGGCGGCGGATGCGCGCGGCGGCGTTACCGGCCTGCTGCCGCTGACCGGCGCCGACGGCCAGCCGCTGGACGCCAGCGCCGCCCTGCAATATGTGGTGGACTACGCCGGCCATTGGTCGGTGCTGCTTTCGCTGCTGCTGGGCGCGCTGCTGCTGGCGGCCGTGCTGGGCTGCTTTGCGCTGCTGGCGCGGCGCAGGGCGTGCTGGGCGGTGGTGGTATGCGGCGCGCTGCTGCTGGGCGGGGCGTTCGCCCTGCTTACCCCGCCGCTGGTCGCGCCCGACGAATACACCCACCTGGCCATCAGCTACGAAGCCGCCAGCGCCGCCCTGGGCCAGCCGGTGGCCGAACCGGGCACCGGCGCGCTGCTGGTGCGCGCGTGCGATGCGCCGTATTTCGAAAGCAAAAGCGGCCCCATCGGCATTTTTGCCTACAAGGCCTGGCTTTCCGGCCTGACGGTCACCGGCTGCGACCCCGTGCCCACGGTGGCCAGTGGGTTTACGGCCGGCACGCAGTCGGGTGCGGCGGGGTACCTCTACCTGCCCCAGACCGCCGGCATTCTGCTGGCGCGGCTGTGCGGCCTGGGCTTCCACGGGATGCTGCTGGCCGGGCGGCTGGCCAACCTGCTTGTTTTTGCCGCGCTGGCGGCGCTGGCCGCGGCGCTGTGCCCGCCGGCCCGCCGCTGGCTGCTGGCCTGCGTGCTGCTGCTGCCGCAAACGCTGCAGCTGGCGGCCAGCCTTTCGCCGGATGCCGGCGTGCTGGGCCTGGCGTTCTGCTATACGGCGCTCTGCCTGCGCCTGCGCTGGCAGCCGGCCCGCCGCCGGCAGCTGGCGCTGCTGGCGGCGCTGGCGCTGGCCCTTGGCCCGGCCAAGGCCATCTATTTGCCGCTGGCGCTGCTGGTGTGCATCGTCCCGGCCGAAAACCTGGACCCGCGCGGGCCGGGCGCGGCCCCGCTGCGCCTGGGCCGGCTTTCGCTGCGCGGCGGCACGCTGGTCAAGGCGCTGGTGCTGGCGCTGGCCGCCGCGGGCTGGGCGGCGCTTAACCTGGAGCCGCTGGTGTTCTACCTGCGTGATTTCAGCCCCCTGCTGCTGGCCGGCCTTGCGGTTGCCGCGGCAACCGCCGCGGCGCTGCTCGCCCTTGTATACTGGAAAGCGGGCCGCACCCCGCGCGGCCGCCGGGTGTTTTGGGGCGTGCTGGCCGCCGCCGCGTGCGCCGCGTGCGTCGCGGGCGTCTGGGTGCTGGTGCGCCTGCAGGGCACGGTCCCGCCCGAAATGTACGTGACCAACATCCTGCCCAACGGCGAATCCGCCTATACCTACACGGCCGGCTACATCCTGCGCAGCCTGCCGGCTACGCTCAAGCTGCTGCTGCGCTCGGCCAGCGCCCAGGGCGCGGCCTGGCTGCAGGGGCTGCTGGGCACCGCGCTGGGCGAACCGATCGTGTACCCCATCGCCGTCAGCTGGCTGCTGGGCGTGGGCCTGGTGGCCGCGCTGCTGGCGGCCGCCGTGCCGGAAGCCGAGACCCCGCTGCTGACCCCGCGCGCCTGTGCGGGCGGCTGGGGCATCGTGGCCGTGGTGGTGGCGCTGACCTTTTTTATCGCGCTGGCCTGGACGCCCATCAACTACGATACCATCTTTGGCGTGCAGGGGCGCTACTGGCTGCCCATCCTGCCGCTGGCGCTGGTGCTTTTGGGCAACGGGCGCGCCATGGCGGCCCGGCCCGGCGTGGGCCGCCGCTGCACGCTGGCGGTCGTCTGCCTTACCTCCCTTGTCATCCTGCAGGGCGCGGGACTGTACGCGGCCTGGCAGATGGAAATAAAGTAGATCACAGAAAGGAACTTCCCCATGACTGTTACCAAAGACACCATCATCATCGACATCCTGAAAAACGACCCCGCCCAGGGCTGCGTGCCCATTTTCCAGAACGCGGGGATGCACTGCCTGGGCTGCATGGCCGCCCACGGCGAAACGGTCGAACAGGCCTGCCAGGTACACGGCCTGGACCCCAACGCCCTGGTCGCCCAGCTCAATGAATACTTTGCCAAGCAGTAAGCCGCCCCGCCTGGACGCCCGCCTGCAGGCGGCGGCCGACTTTGTGCGGCCCGGCAGCACGGCGGCGGACATCGGGTGCGACCACGGCAAACTGAGTGCATGGCTGGCGGGCAGCGGGCGCTGCCCGCTGGTTTTTGCCTGCGATCTGCGCCCCGGCCCCCTGGCCAAGGCCCGCGCCACCTGCGCGCCCTGGGCGGACAGGGTCGTGTTCCGGCTCGGTTCCGGCTTGTCCGTGCTGGAGCCGGGCGAAGCGCAGGACATCATCATCGCCGGCATGGGGGCCGAAACGATCCTGGAGATCCTGGACGCCGCCCCCTGGGTGCGCGACGCGGCCTGCAACCTTGTTCTGGTGCCCGCCACCAAGCACAGCCTGCTGCGGCTGGGGCTGTGGCGGCGGGGCTTTGCCCTGCGGGCCGAAACGCTCTGCCGCGCCGCCGGCCGCCTGTATACGGTGGTGAACGCCCGCTACACCGGCCGCCCCTGCGCGCCGGACGCCTGGGCCTGCCTGACCGGCCTGACCGCCGGCCAGCCCGCCTTTGCCGAATACCTGGCCCAGCAGACGCCCAAGGTGGAAAAATACCGCCGCGGCCTGCCCCCCGGCCCCGAAGCCGCGGCCGTGGACGCGCTGCTGCAAAAACTGCGGCAGCCGTAAAACTGATGTAGGAGGGAACGCCCTATGCCCGTACCCGTGCAGGAAATTTTGGCCGAGCTGCGCCGCCTGGCCCCGCCCGAACTGGCCCAAAGCTGGGACAACGTCGGCCTGCTGGTGGACGCCGGCCGCCCGGCCACGGCCGTGCTGACCGCGCTGGACATCACCCCGCCGGTCGTGGCCGAAGCCGCCGCGCTCGGCTGCGCGCTGATCGTTGCCCACCACCCGGTCATCTTCCGCCCGCTCAAGGCGCTTGGCCCGCGCGACGTGCCCGCGCTGCTTGTGCGCAGCGGCATTTCGGCCATCTGTATGCACACGAACCTGGAC
>CALWNS010000201.1 GCA_944382805.1 uncultured Gemmiger sp.
CTGGCTGGGGCTGCTGGGGGCGGGGGTGCTGGCGCTTTTGGGTGAACTGCTGGCCGCAGCCGCGCTGGCTGGCCGGCCGCTGGGCCTGGCTTTGCGCGGCGGCGCGGGGCTTTTGCCGCTGCTGGCGGCGTGCGCGGGGGCGATGCTTTGCTTTTTGCCGGACAGCCTGCCCGCCTACTACGACGAATACGAGGTAAGAGCCCTGAACTACGGCCCCCTGAGCATGAACCTGCCCGGCGTGCGGTTCACCAACCGCAACTGGCCCTATATCAAGCGGGCCGGCCTGTGGGCTGCGCTTGCGCTGCTCGTCGGCCTTTATCCGCTTGAACTGGCGCTGTGGGCGCTGTTCCCGGCGCTGCCGGTGCTGGCGTGCAAGCTGCTGCTTTTGCTGGTTTTGCTCGGTGGGCTGTTCGGCGCCATGACGGCCGCCGCCGTGCGCCACGACGCCCCGCCGGCCTCCTGAAAGGGGCCGCTCCTGTATGCCGCCGCGCTGTTCATCCTGGTGGGGGCCGCGCTGTCGCTGGATGCGGCGGGCGGCAGCGACGTGTGGATCGGGGCGGCGCAGCAAAGGCTGCCCGGCTCCTGGCAGGCGCAGTATGCGCTTTTCAGCGGCGTGCGCAGCGGCAGCCTGCAAGGCACGGGCGATCTGGCGATCGCCGTGCAGACCGATTCCGGCGCCCTGACCGTCACCGTGACCAACGCCGCAGGCGATACCCTGCTGGCCCAAAGCGCTGCCGCGGACGCCGTCTGGCTGCTCGAAGACCCCGGCCCGGTCCGCCTGACCCTGCGGGGCAACGAGCACAGCGGCGGCTTTTCGGCCGCCTACGGCGGGGCGGCCGAAAAGCCCTGAACATTACAAAAAACAGGCTCCGGCCATAGCCCAGGGCGGCGGCGCAAACTGCGCCGCCGCCCTGGATCTTTTACTGCCACCCCGCCCCGTTGCTGCCCGTCTCATAGCACAGCGGCGTGCGGTGGGGGTACTCGGCGGCCGGGCGGCGGTGCTTGTGCGCCCAGGCTGCGGCCGGCACGGACAGCACCGCCTCGAACTCCATGCCCCACAGGCTCGTCTCCCGGCCCCGGCGCACGTTTTCGTAATACGCCGGCCCGTTGACCAGCGCCACGCAGCGCGCATACAAAAACGAATCGCCGCTCATGTACGGCTGGGCTTGGCGGCACTGCTGCGCCAGCTGCCGGGTGTCCAGGCGGTAGAGCAGCTCGGCCATCGTATCGTCAAAGGCAAAAATGACCGTGTCCGGCTGCCGGGCCAGCCGGCGGATGACCGGCCGCAGCACCGCCGCATCGTCGCCCTGCCGGCTCCAATCGCACAGGTCCATCATGTTCCCAAAAAGCGTGTACGGATCCATCTGCCAGCCTCCCTGTGAAACTTAAATTTCCCGTTGCAGGTACACCATATCGACCAGCTGCACGCCGCCCTCATAGATCGGGTGGTCGTAGTTGTCCGTGAAAAAGCGGGGGATGCGGTGCGAACGGGCAAACCCGCACTTTTCGTAAAAGGGGACGGTCAGCGGGCTGTCGCCGGTGCCCGCCTGCAAAACGCCGTACCGCCCCGCGTAGGTCTTGGCCAGGAACTCCACCAGCGCCTTCGCATAGCCCTTGCCCTGGTGCTCCGGGGCGGTGGCAAGGTTCTTGATCTCCAGCACGCCGCCGCCCGCGTCGGCCACCACGCATTCGCTTTTTACGCCGCCGCCGTCGCGCAGCACGTACATGGTCCCGCTTTCCAGGTAGCGGTCGATCATGTACTCCTGCTCGTCCGCCAGCAACAGCAGGGCAAGGTACTGCTTTTTGTTCCCCCTGACTTCGGTGATCTCCATGGCGCGGCCGGCCCCTTTCCCTGCGTTCTGTGCCCAGTATACCACACTCTGCCGGGGAAAGAAACCTGTGAAAAATACCGCCGCCCCCTTGAAAAACGTGAATAAGCTGACTATACTGTACTTGTACGATAAGTACACATGATACACAAGGGAGCGATGCAGTTGGAGATCATCCTCAGCGCCGGGTCGCCCAAGCCGATCTACGAGCAGATCGAAACGCAGTTCAAGGCCCAGATCCTGGACGGCACGCTGCAGCCCGGCCAGTCCATCCCCTCCATGCGGGCGCTGGCGCGCTCGCTGCACATCAGCGTCATCACGGTGCAAAAAGCCTACGAGGACCTGCAGCGGGACGGCTTCATCGTCACCACGGTAGGGCGGGGGAGTTATGTGGCCGCCCCCAACAAGGAGTTTTACCGCGAAGAGCAGCAGCGCCAGGCCGAAGAGCACCTGCAGGCTGCCGCCGAGATCGGCCGCGCCGCCAACATCCCGGCGGAAAAGCTCTGCGAACTGCTGCGCCTGTTTTATAAGGAGGAATGAACCATGCCCCAAACCAAAAGCAACCCGGCTCCCGCGGCGCTGGAGGTCCGCGGCCTGACCAAGCGCTACCCGGCCTTTACGCTCGACCATGTGGGGCTGACCGTGCCGGCCGGGTCCATCGTGGGCCTGATCGGGGAAAACGGCGCCGGCAAAAGCACCACCCTCAACGCCGTGTTGGGCGTTGTCCGCCCGGACGAAGGCGACATCCGCCTGTATGGCCGCCGGCAGGAAAAGTGGACCGGGGCCGACCGCGCGCGCCTTGGCGTGGTGGTGGACGGCGGCGGTTACCCCGACGCGCTGACCCCCGACCGGCTGGGCCGCGTGCTGGGGGACTGCTACCCCGGCTGGCGGCCCGACCGCTACGCCGACCTGCTGGCCCGCCTGGGCCTGCCGGGCGGGCAGAAGATCAAGAGCTTCTCCAAGGGGATGCGCGCCAAGCTGGCGCTGGCCGCCGCCATGAGCCGGGAGGCGCAGCTTCTGGTAATGGACGAACCCACCAGCGGGCTGGACCCGGTCGTGCGGGATGACATCCTGGACCTGCTGCTGGAATTTGTGCAGGACGAAAACCACGCGGTGCTCGTTTCCTCCCACATCACGGCCGACCTGGAAAAAGCGGCCGATTCCATCGTTTTCCTGCACGGCGGCCGCACGCTGTTCCAAAAGCCGATCGATGAGCTGCGCGACCGGTACGGCATTTTGCAGTGCGGCGCGGCGCAGTTCCAGGCGCTGAACAAAAAGGACATCCTGGCCTGGCGCAAGCTGGACTACGCCTGGCAGGTGCTGGTTCCGGACCGCGAAGCCGCCGCCCAAAAATACAAAAACGCCGCCGTGGACGCCGCCTCCATCGACGATATCCTGCTGCTGTATGTGAAAGGAGAAACGCCATGAAAGGTCTTTTGCGCAAGGATCTCTACCTGATCGGCGCCGCGCTGCCGCTGGCCTGCCTGGCGATCCTGGTGGGCGGGGGCTGCCTGAGCATCCTGGTTTCGGCCAATGTGTTCATTGTCATTGCGCCGGTGGTGTTCGGCCTGATGGCGCTCACCACCATCAACACCGACCGCCGGGTCGGCTGGGGGCGCCTGGCCGTCACGCTGCCCGGCGGGGCGCCGCGCGCCATTGCCGGCAAATACCTGCTGTATCTGCTGCTCAGCGCGGCCGGGCTGCTGACCGGGGTGTTGGCGGCGCTGCTGGGCACCGCCCTGCTGGAGGGCTTCGGCGCCGATACCTTCGGCATTTTTCTGGCCATCGGCCTGACGCTGCCGCTGCTCTCGGGCGCGGTGGGCCTGCCCGCCGCCTTCCTGCTGGGCGAGGATCAGAGCATGATCGTCGCCATGCTCACCTATCCGCTGATCAGCGCGCTGTTCGTGGGCATGGTATTTGCCATCGGCTCGGTGCTGCCGGCGGCCGCTGCGCTCACGGCGCTCAGCGCCGCGGCGTTCGCCCTCTCCTGGGCGCTGGCCGTCCGCCTGCTGCCCCGGCGGGACGTGCGCTGAAAAAATACGGAAAATCACCGTACAAGGCCCGCCGGCTCCGCTGCCGGCGGGCCTTGCGGCGCTTTGCGGGCCGGGCGGGCCGCTCTGTTCACATAAAGTTTACGCGCCGGTTATTTGACACCCTGTACAACAAAGTGTATAATAGAGACAAGCATTTTACACTGCTGATTCTACCCTTTTGTGTGTTTTGCCGGAAAAGGCCCTTTTCCGGCGCCGCAATGGGGTGTTTCAATTGTTATACATCGTATTGGAAGAATGGAGGTCAAAAGCTATGAGCGAGTACGGAGCGATTGAAAAAGAGGCCCGGGTCTTTACAGAATTGTGCGAAAGATGCGACCGCATCGACCCCGCCCTGTTCGATAAACTGGGCGTCAAGCGCGGCCTGCGCGACAAGGACGGCAAGGGCGTCCTGACCGGCATCACCAACATCTCCCGCATCGATGCGTTCGAACAGCGCGACGGCAAAAAAGTCCCCTGCGAAGGCAAGCTGTGGTACCGCGGCTACAATGTGTACGACCTTATCAAGGGCCTGCGCGGCAAGCGCTACGGCTTTGAGGAGACGGCCTACCTGCTGCTTTTGGGCGAACTGCCCGCCGCCGAACAGCTGCGGGAGTTCAACGATACCCTGGTGCGCTGCCGCGACCTGCCCACCAACTTTATCCGCGACGTGATCATGAAGGCCCCCAGCAAGGACCTGATGAACAGCCTGACCCGCAGCGTGCTGACGCTGGCCTCCTATGACGATTCGGTGGGGGACGGCGCTTTGCAGACCCAGCTGGAACAGTGCCTAAAGCTCATCAGCGTGTTCCCCATGCTGGCGGTCTACGGCTACCACGCCTATAACTACTATGTCAACGGCAGCAGTATGTATATCCACCGCCCGCAGCCGGAGCTTTCCACGGCCGAAAACCTGCTGCTCATGCTGCGCCCCGACCGCAGCTACACCCCGCTGGAGGCGCACGTGCTGGACATCGCCCTGCTGCTGCACATGGAGCACGGCGGCGGCAACAACTCCACCTTTACCACCCGCGTGGTCACCTCCTCCGGGTCGGATACCTACTCGGTCATGGCGGCGGCGCTGTGCAGCTTAAAAGGCCCCAAGCACGGCGGCGCCAACATCAAGGTCATGGAAATGTGCCAGAACATCCGCGAAAACGTGCGCGACCTGACCGACGAGGACGAACTCAAAGCCTACCTGGGCAAGATCGTGGATAAACAGGCCTTTGACCGCAAGGGCCTGATCTACGGCATGGGCCACGCGGTCTACTCGCTGTCCGACCCGCGCGCCGTGGTGTTCAAGGGCTTTGTGCAGCAGCTGGCCGAAGCCAAGGGCCGCAAGGCGGACTTTGATTTCTACAACGCCATCGAGCGGCTGGCCCCGCAGGTCATTGCCGAAAAACGCCACATTTACAAGGGCGTTTCCACCAACGTGGACTTCTACTCCGGCTTTGTGTACAATATGCTGGATATCCCCGTCGAGCTGTACACCCCCATTTTTGCCATTGCGCGCATCGTGGGCTGGAGCGCCCACCGCATGGAGGAACTGGTCAACGTGGACAAGATCATCCGCCCGGCCTACCAGAGCATTATGGAGCCGCGCGACTACCTGCCGCTGGAAGACCGCGGCTGAGCGGCGGAAAGGGGAGAGAACGGTATGCAATTCCTGTGCGAACAGGCCGCCCCGGTGGTGCGCACCACCGGCGGCGACGTGCGCGGTTACTGCGAAAACGGCCTGACCATCTTTAAGGGTGTCCCCTATGCGCAGGCCCGGCGCTTCCACGCGCCGGGGCCGGCCGCCTGGACCGGCGTGCTGGACGCCACCAGCTACGGCTGCGTCTGCCCGCTCATCCACCTGGGCAAGCCGGGCGGCGAGCTGCTGGTGCCGCACCGCTATTGGGCGCAGGACGAAAACTGCCAGAACCTGAATATCTGGACCCCCGCCTGCGACGGCGCGGCGCGCCCGGTGCTGGTCTGGCTGCACGGCGGCGGCTTCAGCGACGGGTCCTCCATCGAGCAGCTGGCTTACGAGGGCGAGAACCTGGCCCGCTGGGGCGGCTGCGTGGTGGTCTCGCTCAACCACCGCCTGAACCTGCTGGGCTACCTGGATCTTTCCGACTACGGCCCCGAATACGAAAATTCCGGCAACGCCGGCGGCGAGGACATCATCGCCGCGCTGCGCTGGGTGCGGGATAACATTGCGGCGTTCGGCGGCGACGCCGGCAATGTGACGGTGTTCGGCCAGTCGGGCGGCGGCGGCAAGGTCACCGCCCTGCTGCAGTCCCCCGCGGCGGACGGGCTGTACCACAAGGCGTTCATTTTAAGCGGCATCCTGCCCTCCCTGCTGCCCGACCACCAGGGCAGCGGCCGCCCCCTGGTCGAAGCGCTGCTGGCCGAACTGGGCCTGCGCACGGCCGCCGAACTGGAAACGGCGCCCTACCGCGCGCTGGCCGCCGCCTACCAAAAGGTTGCCCCGGCGCTGGAGGCGCAGGGCTACTGTACCAAGTTTTCCCCCAAGCGCGGGGCGCACTACCTGGGCGACCCGCTGCAGGTCGGCTTCCGGCCCGAAACGCTGCACATCCCGCTGATGGCCGGTTCGGTCCTGGGCGAGTTCATGGCGTTCGGCGGCTTTGGCGTCGACCGCAGCCGCCTTACGGTGGAGGAGGGCCGCGCCTTTGTGCAAAAGCTGTTTGGCGAAAAAGACGCCGCGCAGCTGCTGCCGCTGTTCACTGCGGCTTACCCGGACCGCTGCCCGACCGACCTGGTCTTTGCCGATACCGTCTGCCGCCTGCCCACGCTCGACTACCTGCGCCGGCGCGCGGCGGCGGGCGGGCAGGCCTACGGCTACCTGTTCGTGCAGGATTTCCCCCTGGAGGGCGGCCGCACGGCCTGGCACTGCGCCGATATCCCGTTCTTCTTCCACAATGCGGACCTTGTGCCCATGGGCCGCGCGCTGCCGGGCGCCGCCCGCCTGCAGGACCAGATGGCCGGCGCCTTGCTGGCCTTTGCCCGCACCGGCAGCCCCAACGGCCCCGGCCTGCCCCGGTGGCCGGCCACCACGCCGCAGGACGATGTGACCATGCTGTACGGCCCAAACAGCCGCGCCGTGCAAAACCACGACCGCGCCTTTGTGCAGGCGTTCGCGCCCGTGGCGGAGGAATTCGGCCGCCGTATGCGCGAGGGCGGCCGGGTGCAGACGCAGCACTGAAAGCGTTGCTCCCCTGCATTTTTCTGCCCCGAACGCTTGCATTTAGGCACGATTCCTGTTACACTGTTTACAGGAATTTTACGCAAGTAGGCTGCGGCCTTCAGGCAATAGAAAACGGAAAAGCTCTGCGCGGCGGACGTACCCTGGACCCTGGGCGGGCCTTTGGCACGTCCGCCGCTTTTGCCTGCAAGGCCCCGCTGGGGGGATCGATATGACACACAACGAGGCGGCGGCCCTGCCGGTCTATACGGGGCAGGACCTGGGGGCCGTGTACGCCAAGCGCCACACGGCGTTTGCCCTGTGGGCGCCCACGGCGGCCGCGGCCGCTGTCCACCGCTATGCCACCGGCACCGACGCCGAACCCGGCGCGGCCGACCTGGGCGTGACCCCCATGCGCCTGAGCGAAAACGGCGTGTGGCGCGTTACCATCGGCGGCGACCTGGCCGGGCAGTATTACCGCTACGAGCTTTCCTTCCCGGACGGCCACACCGCTGCCCTGGTGGACCCCTACGCCCGCGCGGCCGGGGCCAACGGCCGGCGCGGCATGGTGCTGGACCTGGACGCCGCCGCGCCCGAAAACTGGGCCGCCGACCGCCGCCCCGCCGCCGCGCGCGACCCGGCCGCCGCCAGCGTGTGGGAGGTACACGTGGCCGATTTTTCCGCCGACCCGCGCAGCGGCGTGCGCCCGGACTGGCGCGGCAAGTTCCTGGCCTTTACCCAGCCGGATACCACGCTGGACGCGGCGGGCGAGCACCCCACCTGCCTGAACTACCTCAAGCGGCTCGGCGTCAGCCATGTGCAGCTGCAGCCGATTTTTGACTTTGCCACCGTGGACGAGACCGCCCCCGGCGGCTACAACTGGGGCTACGACCCGCTGAACTACAACCTGCCGGAAGGCTCCTACGCCACCGACCCCTGGCACGGCGAGGTGCGCGTGCGGGACTGCCGCGCCATGGTAGCCGCGCTGCACCGCGCCGGCCTGGGCGTGGTGATGGATGTGGTGTATAACCATACCTATTATAAGGATAACTGGATGGAGCGCGCCGTGCCCGGCTACTGGCTGCGCCGCTGGTCGGACGGCCGGCTGACCGATGGTTCCGGCTGCGGCTGCGACCTGGCCAGCGAGCGCGCCATGGTGCGCAAGTACATCGTGGATTCGGTCGTTTACTGGGCCACGGCCTACCACATCGACGGTTTCCGCTTTGACCTGATGGCGCTGAACGATGTGGACACGATGAACGCCATCCGCGCCGCGCTGGACGCGCTGCCCGGCGGGCGCGAGATCCTGATGTACGGCGAACCCTGGCAGGGCGGCGGCACCCGCATGGACCCCGGCGCCCGCGCGGCCGACAAAAGCGCGCTGCCGCTGCTGGACGCCCGCATCGGCATTTTTTGCGACAATACCCGCGACGCCGTCAAGGGCGGCGTGTTCGACGCCAAGGCCCCCGGCTTTGCCAACGGCGCGCCCGGCGCGGCCTATACGCTGCTGCACGCGCTGGGCGCTTTCCGCGACGGCGCGGACGGCCTGCGCCCCAAAGCGGCCGGGCAGATCGTGCAGTATGTCTCCGCCCACGACAACTATACTTTGTGGGATAAGCTCAAGTGCGTGGCCGGCCGCGGCGATTTCGCCGCCCCGGACCCCGACCTGCTGGCCCAGAACCGGCTGTGCGCCGGCGTGTACCTGACCTGCCAGGGCCTTGCGTTTATGCAGGCGGGCGAGGAGTTCGCCCGCACCAAAAACGGCGACCCCAACACCTACCGCGGCCCGCAGGCCCTCAACCGGCTGGACTGGGCGCGCGCCGTGCAGATGGAGCCGCTGGTGCGGTTCTACCGCGGGCTGCTGGCCATCCGCCGCGCCTGGCCGGAGCTTTCCGCCCTGGCGGACCCGGCGCAGCCGCAGCCGATGCTGCTGGCGCTGCCGGGCTGGCTGGTCGGCTTTGTGCCCGAACGCGCCAGCGACGGCGGACAGGGCCGCCTGGCCGTCTACTACAATTCCGAGCCGGTGCCCCGCACCGCGGCGCTGCCGGGCGGGACCTGGCGCGCCGTGTGCGACGGCACGCAGGCCGGCGTGCAGCCCTTTGGCCCGGTGTACAGCGGGCAGGTCGAACTGCCGCCGGTCAGCGTGGTCATTTTGGCTGCCTGGGTCCCTTGAACGAAAAACGAATAAACAAAGGTACGCCCGCAGGGCCAGGCCGCAAGGCCGGCCCTGCGGCTTTGCTTTGTTAAACAGAAAAATTAAATGGCGCGGGTAAACTGCGCGCTGCTGCGCCAAATGGCGGGGCGGGTCAGTCCAAAGCGGCAAAAAAACGCGCCGGATGCACAAAGACGGCTTGCAATCTTTGGACAAAGTGCTATAATGGGGCACGAACGGAAGTTTCCGCTCCTATTGGGATGCCCCATTGGCAGATCGAGGTGTTACCATGAAAGATTTGAACGATTTGATGCAGGCGATCCTGGATATGGACGCGACCCAGCGCAAGGCGGCCGAGCAGGCCGCCGCGGAGCGCACCGAGCGCCTGGGCCGCCTGGACGAGGAAAAGCGTGCCATCGCAAAGTCCTACGCCGCCCGCGTGCAGTCCAGCACCCAGGCCGCGGCGGCCGCGGCGGCCGCCGCTAACCGGGAGGCGCTCAGCGACCTGGAAAGCAAACGCGCCGTGGCCGAAGCGGTGCTGGAGCGCACCGCCCAGGCCAACCGCGCGCAGTGGATCGAAGCGCTGGTGCGCCGCACGCTGGAACGGCCCGCCGGGGGTGAGGCGTGATGGCGCCGGCCCTGCGCTCCAAAGCCAGCAACGCCGCCCTGGCCAAGGCC
>CALWNS010000202.1 GCA_944382805.1 uncultured Gemmiger sp.
GCTACGCTCTCGTATTCGGCGTTTTGGTAGCTGTCCGGTATATCCAGCGAACCGGCGGGCGCGGCGCGCAGGCGGGCAAAGTTGTCCGGCGTGATGGTGTATTCGATCTCCGCTGTAGCTTCGTTCACCAGCCAAAAACGCCGCGGGCGCAGGATCTCGCTGTCCGGGTGGCTGCGGATGGCAAACCCGGCGGTGCGGGCATAGTTCGGCGCGCTGTATTCGCGCTGCACGCTGCCCAGGTCGGCGCGGTCCTGCGCCGGGTGCAGCGCCGCAAACAGCGCCGCTGCAGTGGAAATAAACAGCGCGCAGGCAAGCCAGAACAGATAAAACCAAATATTGACCGGCATAATAAAGGCACCCCCCTTACGCGCGGCTCCATAAGAAAACAAAGCCGCAAAACTCTGCCTGCAAAGCGGCATCTGCCGCGTTATCGGGCCTTGCGTTCCACCAAGGAGCGCTGCGCCCCTCTGCCTTGCATCTGCCGCTTTGCAGCGGTTTTGCGGTGACAAGCAGTTTTTGCAAAACCTTTGTTTCCTTATGTCACTCGCGCTTTTGCCGCATCCTATGCGCAGCGGGCGCGGCGCGTGCAATTTTTACCAGCGCCGCGCCGCTGTCTGCCGCCGCCGTGCGCTGCCCATACTGCAAGGGAAACCAATACAGGGGGGACCTGAAGGAGATGTACAGCGGAAAAGTGGAGATCTGCGGCGTGAACACCGCCCAGCTGCCGGTGCTGACCGAACGGCAAAAAAGCGAACTGCTGCTGGCTGCGCGCGCAGGCGACGCCGCCGAGCGCCAAAAAATGATCCAAGGTAACCTGCGGCTCGTGCTCAGCGTGGTACAGCGGTTTGCCGGCCGGGGCGAAAACCTGGACGATCTGTTCCAGGTCGGCTGTATCGGCCTGATCAAAGCCATCGACAACTTTGACCCGGCGCTCAACGTGCGCTTTTCCACCTATGGCGTGCCCATGATCGTGGGCGAGATCCGCCGCTTTTTGCGCGATAACACCCCCGTGCGCGTCAGCCGTTCCATCCGCGACCTGGCCTACCATTCGCTGCAGGCGCGCGAGGAACTGCAAAAGCAGAGCGGCCGCGAACCGCGCCTTTCCGAGATCGCCGCCAAAGTGGGCGCCGCGCCGGAAAGCGTGGCCATGGCGCTGGAATCGGTGGTAGAACCCGCCAGCCTGTCCGAGCCGGTGTACGGCGATACGGACGAAAGCGCCGTGCCCCTGATGGAGCGCGTGCCGGAGGCCGGCGGAGAGGAAAGCTGGATCAGCAGCATCATGTTCCGCGATACCGTGCGCGCCCTGGGCGAGCGCGAACGGCGCATCATCTCGCTGCGGTACCTGGCCGGCAAAACGCAGGTCCAGGTCGCGCGCGAGATCGGCATCAGCCAGGCGCAGGTCAGCCGGCTGGAAAAAAACGCACTGTGCCATATCCGGGAACAGATCTCCAATTGCTGAAAAAACGCCCGCGGCTTTACGGAAAAGCCGCGGGCGCATACGCCGCAAATGATCGGATAGACGCCGCTCAGCCACCCGCTGCGGCGGTATCGTGCTCCTGCTTGAGCTTGCTCACCATCGAACGCACGTTGCGCGCGTCCGGCAGCTGCACGCCGCACACGCCCAGCGCGCGCTCAAACGATTTGTGGTTCTTGTACAGGATGCCCGTGATGCCCAGGTTGTACGCAGCCTGGGCGTTCTGCTTGTTATCGTCGATGAAGATGGATTCATCGTATGCCAAATGGTACTGCTGCATCAGTAGGGTAAAGATCTTGGGGTCCGGCTTCAGGATATGTACATCGCAGGAGGCGATGCCGCCGTCGAACAGCGGGAAAAAGTCCCGCTGGCGGATGTGCTCCATCGTGTCCGACGCGATGTTCGAAAGATAATACAGCCGGTAGCCGGCCAGCTTGAGCATACACATCGTGTTCACGGTGCGGCGGTTGGTCTTTAGGATGCTTTCCCATTCGTCGATCACGGCCTGCACCTCGAACGTGCGGCCGCAGGCGGCGGCGTTCTCCAGCATGATGCGGTTGCCCGTCCCGCGGGAAATGGCGCCGCGGTCCAGCTCCTGCCACTCCTTGCTGCCAAAGGTCAGCGAGTAGACGGTCTCCTCGGCCTTTTTGTTCATAAAGCGATCCATCAGGAAATCGCGCGGCGTGTAGTTGATGACCACCCCGCCCAGGTCAAAAATGATGTTCTTATACATACGGTATCTCCTGCGTTCCAGTTTGCCTGCCCCTATTATACACGTTTTTGCCGGCGGCGTAAACCATGCGGGAAAGAAATCCAGAATTTGCGCATACCATGCAGCGGGGGTGAAACGCATGACGCTGTTGGAATTGCACGAAAAAGACGTGATCCATGCGCAAACGGGGGAGAACCTGGGCCGCATCGACGACCTGGCCTTTGACCGGGCCACGGCCCGCATCGAAAGCCTGATCCTGCACGGGCGGCCGCGCGCCCTGGGGCTGCTGGGGCGCGACCAGGACCTGGTCGTGCCCTGGGCGGCGGTGCGCAGCATCGGTGCCGATGTGGTCATGGTGGAAATGCCGCTGCCCGCCGCGGCGGATAAGCGCCGCCGCTGGCGCTGAGGGGCGGACGCGGCTTTTGTAAAATCAGAGAAAAAACTTTGTGCATGGGGTGAAATTCTGTACAAGGCGTGCTATAATAGCAACAGTATGGTAAACTGTGGCCGGAATGGAGGCCCCGCAATGGATAAAAACAGCCGGGACATCCTTTTGCTGCTGCCGGCTACGCTGGCGGCGCTGGGGGCGATCCTGTACGGGGCCGCCTTTTGCATCGCGCCGGTGTGGCAGTTTGGCTACCGCACCGTGCCGTATACGGCGCCCGCCGCGCCCACGCCGGAGCCGGGGCCGGTCTGGCCCATCGATATCAATACCGCCGGCGTGCAGCAGCTCATGGAGCTGCCGGGCATCGGCCGGGCCAAGGCGGAAGCCGTGCTTGCCTACCGGGCCGAACACGGCGCTTTCCAAACCGTGCAGGAGTTGGAGCGCGTGGACGGTATTTCCGCGCGTATGGTCGAAAGCTGGGCCGGCCTGGTCGTGGCCGGGCCGGCAGCCGCGGCGCAGCAAGGAGGAACAAACATTGGAACCGAATGACAGCATTTTTATCAACCGCGAACTCAGTTGGCTGGATTTTGACAGCCGCGTGCTGGCGCTGGCCAAGGAAAAGACCGTCCCGCTGGGCGAACGCCTGAAATTTGCCGCCATCTTTGCGAGCAATATGGACGAGTTCTTTATGGTCCGCGTCGGGTCTCTGTATGACCAGACGCTGCTCAAAAATAACAAGCTGGACATCGTCACCCACATGACCGCCTCCCAGCAGATCGCCGCCATCACCCCGCGCGTGGCCGAACTGCAGGCCAAATGCGATAAGTATTGGCAGCACCTGGTGGAGGACCTGGCCAAAAACGGCTACAGCAAAGTCGATTTTTCCAAGCTGGACAAAAACCAGGAACATTTTTGGAAAGCGTATTTCCAACGCGAGATCTTTCCCATCCTCAGCCCGCAGATCGTGGACCAGCGCCACCCGTTCCCGTTTTTGCGCAACAAAGAGATCTACTTTGTCGTGCAGCTGTACACCAAGGCGGACGGCGTACACTACGGCGTCATCCCCATCAGCAACCAGTTCGAGCGCGTGCTGTTCGTAAAGGACGGCGCCGTGACGCGCTACGCCTTTGTCGAGGAATTGATCGCCCACTATGCGGCGGCCATCTTCCGCAAAAATTCGGTGCAGCGCTCCTGCCTGTTCCGCGTGACCCGCAACGCCGATATCACGGTGGACGAGGGCATGATGGACCACGATATCGACTTCCGCGACGTGATGAGCGAACTGCTTAAAAAGCGCCGCAAACTGGCGGCCGTGCGCCTGCAGTTCTGGCCCGAAGCGCCGCAGGATATCGTCAAGTTCCTGCGCGAAAAGCTCATCGTGCCGGCGGACCGCTGCTTTGTACAGACTTCGCCGCTGGATTCCGGCTGCCTGTTCCGCCTGTCGGGGCGCATTTCCGCGGACGGCCACCCGGAACTGTTCTACCCGCCGGCCCGCCCCATCCAGGCGCCGCACGGCTACGATCTGTACAAGGAGGCGCACGAGCACGACGTGCTCATCGCCTACCCGTACCAGAGTATGCGCCCGTTCATCCGTATGCTGCTCAAGGCCGGCGCCGACCCCAACGTCGTTTCCATCAAAATGACGCTTTACCGTCTGGCCAGCGATTCCCAGATCGTGCAGGCGCTGATCGCCGCCGCCGAAAACGGCAAAGAGGTGGTGGCCATGGTCGAGCTGCGCGCCCGCTTTGACGAGCAGAACAACATCGACTGGTCCAAACAGCTGGAGGAAGCCGGCTGCACCGTGTTCTACGGCTTTGACGATTATAAAGTCCACTCCAAGCTGACCCTGATCACCAGCAAGGTGGACGGCAAGTATCGCTACCTGACCCAAATCGGCACCGGCAACTATAACGAAAAGACCAGCGAGCAGTATACCGACCTTTCCTTCATTACCTCCCGCCAGGAGATCGGCGAAGAAGCCAGCGCCGTGTTCAACAACATGGCCCTGCAGCGCCTGACCAGCGAAGCGGATACCATGCTGGTTGCGCCGCTGCGCTTTAAGAGCGTGCTTTTGGACGAAATGGACCGCCAGATCGCCAAGGCGCGCCGCGGCGAGCGCGCTTCCATGATCCTCAAAAACAACTCCATCAACGACCCGCAGATCATCCAAAAACTCAGCGAGGCCAGCTGCGCCGGCGTGCGCGTGGATATGATCGTGCGCGGTATCTGCTGCGTGCGGGCCGGCGTGCCGGGCAAGACCGAAAACATCCACATCCGCAGCATCGTGGGCCGTTACCTGGAGCATTCGCGCATCTATTCCTTTGGCGAGGGCGAGGACGCGCACATTTACATCGCCTCCGGCGATTTCCTTACCCGCAACACCGAACGCCGCGTCGAGGTGGGCGTGCGGGTGGACGATGCGCGCATCGCCCGCCAGCTGCGCGAAATTTTGGAGCTGCAGCTGCGGGATACCGTCAATGCGCGCATCATGCAGCCGGACGGCAGCTATACCAAGGTCAAGCCGCAGGAGGGCTGCCCCCCGGTGGACAGCCAGATGGCCATGTACGGCTATTTCCAGCACGCGTTCGAGCAGATCGACCCGCCCGGCGCCGGCACCCCGCAGCCCAAAGCGCCGGCGGCGTCGGTCAGCGCGCCGCGCCCGGCGCCGCGGCCCGGCCATATGCGGCTGCGCGGATTGCTGGAGAGCCTTCGCGGCCTGGGTGAAAAATAAAAACAGATCCGGTATTTTGGATAGGAAAAAAGGAGAATGAACATGAAAAACTGCGTTGTTACGGCCAGCTATTCCTGCCCGCCGCAAAAGGTGTGGCTCTACCTGACCAACCCCAACCTGAACCATTGGCGCACCGACCTGAGCAGCGCCGAGGTGGCGCCGGACGGCAGCCGCATCACCGAACGCACCAAGGACGGCGGTGTGATCGAAGTCGAGATCACCGAAGCCGAAAAAGCCCGCCGCCTGCGCGGCACCTTTACCTATGGCCGGGTACGCGGCAGCTTTTTTGCGATCCTGCTGGGCGGCGGCGACGCCACCAGCCTAGAATGCACGCTGCAGGTCGAGGGCATGGGGCTTTTCGCCAAGCCGAAAAAGGGCCTGGAAGCATATCTCGAAATGCTCGGCAAAGCCCTGGGTGAGTAATTTTTAGGATACGGCCCTGCCGGAACGATGCGGCAGGGCCTTTTGCATACGGGCGCGCTGCGCCGCATACACTGCCCCAAGACCGGCGGCAAGCCGGCAGGGGAGGGCAGCGTTATGTGGGAACAGGCGGACGGGCGGCCGGCGCAGGAAAGCGAGGGGAAAAAGCCCAAGCCGGCGCGCCGGGCGGATGCTGTTTT
>CALWNS010000203.1 GCA_944382805.1 uncultured Gemmiger sp.
GCACGCGCGGCGCTGCAAAGCCTGCCGGGGGCCGTGCGGGCGGCCGCGGGGCCGCTGCAAACGGCGCTGAACCCGGCGATGGAGGCCCTGGGCGGGCTGGTGCGCGGCGCGGCCGATGGCGCCGGCCGGCTGGCCGCGCTGCTGGGCGGGCAGGGCACGGCGGCCAAAACCGCCGCCCGCGCGGTAAAAAGCGTGGGCACGGCGGCCGCCGCCACGGCCAAAAGCACCGACAAGGCGGCCCGCAGCCTGGCGAGCTTTGACGAGATCGAACGCCTGGCGGGCGGCGGCGGGACTTCCGCCGCCCAAAAAACGGGCGGCAAGCAGACGGGCGGCGGGGCCGAAGCCACGGCCGGGCTGCCCGCGGCGCTGCAAACGGCCGCCGAGGCCGCCGCGGCGTTCTGGCGGCGGTTCACGGCGCTGTGCGGCCCCGCGGCGGCGGCCTGGCGCGCCGCGTGGGAGCAGATCAAAACCGCGGCGCTGGCCGTGTGGGAGCCGCTGCGCGCCGCCGCGCAGACGGTCTGGCAGGGCCTTGCGGCCGGCGCGCAGGCCGCCTGGGCCGCCTACGGCCAGCCGATTTTGGCGGGCGCGGGCGCCGCGCTGCAAAACCTGGGGACCGTTTTGCTCACGCTGTGGGGCGGCACGGTGCAGCCCGTTTTGCAGAACCTGGCCGCCCAGCTGGCCGCCTTGTGGCAGGGCGCGCTGCAGCCGCTGTTCAGCGCGCTGATGCTGGCGCTGGGGGCGGCGGCGAACCTGCTGCTCACGCTGTGGAACACCGTGCTGGCCCCGCTGGCCAACTTTTTGGCGGCCAGCTTTGGGCCGGTGTTCGCGCAGGTGTTCAACACGGCGGCCGAAGCCGTGCGCCTGGCCGTGCAGACGGTCAGCGGGCTGCTGACCGCCCTGCTGCAGCTGCTGCGCGGCCTGGCCGATTTCCTGACCCAGGGGCTGCTGGGGCGGTGGAACGCCGCCTGGCAGGCCATGGCCGCCGGCGTGCGCAGCGCGTGGCAGACCATCACCGCCACCGTGCAGGGGGCCGTGGCCGGGCTGCAAACGCTGGTTACGAACTTTGTAAACGGCATCGTGCGGGCGGTGTCCGGCGCGCTGGACGCGCTGGCCGGCCTGCGCGGCGGCCTGGGCGCGGTGACCTACAAGCGCAGCACCCGCGGCGTGCAGCTGTACGCCGCCCCGCCCGCCCTGCCCCCGGTGCCGGCGCTGGCGGCGGGGGCGGTGATCCCGCCGAACCGAGAATTCCTGGCGCTGCTGGGGGACCAGCGCAGCGGTACGAACATCGAAGCGCCGCTGGACACGCTGCGGCAGGCCTTTGCCGAAACGCTGGCCGCCTATGGCGGCGCGGGGCAGGGGCAGCCCATCAACATCTACCTGGGCGACGAGCTGCTGGACACCGTGATCGCCCAGAGCCAGAGCCGGCGGAATTTGCGCAGCGGAGGCAGATAAAGCATGGATATTTTAAAGATCGGCGGCGTGGCGCTGCCCGCGCCCCACGAGTACAAGGTCAGCCTGTCCGACTTGGACAGCGCCGACACCGGCCGCACCGAAAACGGCGTGCTGGTGCGCGCGCGGGTGCGCGGCGGGGTGGCCAAGATCGAAGCGCGCTGGCAGGCGCTTTCCACCGCGGACTGCGCGGCCATCCTGAACGCCACCGCGCCGGAGCAGTTCACGGTCGAGTATTTCTTTGGTCAGACCCGCACGGCGCAGATGTACGCCGGCACCCGCACCGCAAACCTGCGCGCCGCTCGCGAGGGCCGGGCCGTGTGGGAGGTATCGCTCGACCTGGTGGAGTTTTGAAGCAAGCGCTCCCTGCCTCCCTTGTCAAAGGGAGGTGGCACGGCCGCAGGCCGTGACGGAGGGATTGCGCTGCCTTGAAATGCCGTTGATGAAAACAGGGCAGCGTTTCTCTCTTGCCCATTGCCCGCGTTCGCGGGCGGTCATTTAGGAAACAACGCTGCGCGTTGCTAAACCGCATCGCGCTGACGCGCGATCTCGCGGCATGGCCGCTCAAGCGGTTTACCCCCAGTCTGCGCAGGCTCCCGGGAACAGCATTCTACCGATACGCAATCCCCCAGTCTGCGGCTATCGCCGCAGCCAGCCCCCTTTGACAAGGGGGCCTAATGACCGAAAGGAGGCCCCTGATTGTATCCCGTCCCTGAAAGCTACCGCCAGGCGATGGCGGCGGCGGTGCGCAGCGAGCGGCTGCAAGGCACGCTGACGCTTGCCGACGGCAGCGTGCTGGAATTCGGCCCCGCCGACCTGATGAGCGGCTCGCTCACGCTGGACGATCAGTGCGTGTCGGGCCAGGAGCTGCAGTTCGGCTGCTGTTACCTGGGGCAGGCGTCGTTCCAGCTGCGGACCGGGCTTTCGCGCTACAAGCTGTACGGCGCGCGCGTGTCGCTGCGCTACGGCCTGCAGCTGGCCGACGGCAGCTGGTACGACCTGCCGCTGGGCGTGTACACGGTGGCCGAAGCCGAGCGCACCAGCCTGTGCGTGTCCATCCGCGCCTACGACGACCTGCTGCTGTTGGACAAGGACTATACCGGCCCCGCCTTGCAGGGCACGCCGTTCGATATGCTCAGCCAGATCGCGCAGCACTGCGGGCTGCCGCTGGGCATGGCGGCGGCCGATATGGCCGCCTGGCCCAACGCGGGCGAGACCTTCCAGCTGGACGCGCAGGACGGCTGCGCCACCTGGCGGGACTGCCTGGCGGCCGTCGCCCAGGTGGTGGGCGCGTTCGGCGCGGTGGACCGCAGCGGCGCGCTGGTGCTGCGCACCTTTGCCGCCGCGCCCTGCAAGACCATCGGGCCGGGGGCGCGCAGTTCGGCCGCGGCCGCCGACTACGTCTGCCGCTACACCGCCCTGGCCGTGCAGGCCGGGGCCAACAGCTGCACCGTGCAGGACCCCGACGACGCCGGCGGCCTGACCATGACCCTGACCGACGCGCCGCTGTTCGCCAAGGGCCTGCCGGAGCGCGCCCTGGCCCACGCCCAGGCGCTGTTCGGCGCGCTGCAGGCCATCCGGTACGTGCCGGCCAGTGTGACCGGCGGCGCCGACCCGGCGCTGGACTGCGGCGACCGCCTGGAACTGACCGAACCGGACGACGCCTCCGGCATGAGCGTGGGCGAAACGCTTGTCACCCACCGCGTGTGGAAGTTCCGCGGCAGCGGCACGCTGAAGGGCGTGGGCAAAAACCCCTACCTGGCCGCGGCCCGCGACCGCAGCGCCGCCGCCATCCGCCAGTTGCAGACCGATACCGCCAACAACCGCCTGGTCTTTTACCACTTTACCAACTATGCCGCCGTCACGGCCGGCCCCGATGCGGCCGCCGAAAGCCCGGCCGCCGCCGTGACCTTTGTCACGGTGGAGGACACGAGCGCCATGTTCCTGGCCCAGCTGCTGCTGACAGCCGCGCCGGCACAGGAGGGCGGCGCCGTGACCCTGACCGTGCATTACTACCTAAACGGCGCACTGATCGAAAGCTATGTGCCGTGCCAGCGCATGGAGGCCGGGGCGCACACGCTGGCGCTGTTCTATCCCTTTGCCGACCTGGGGGCCGCGACCTCCAACCGGTTCGAAGTGCGGCTGCTGGCCGCGGGCGGCACCGTGCAGCTGGCGGCCGGCGCGCTGCAGGGCATGGTCACCGGCCAGGGCATGAGCGGCGCGGTGCCGTGGGACGGCACGGTGCAGGCCGAGGATACCGTGCCCGCGCTGCACTGGGCCGCCGGCGTGCTGAGCCTTGGCCCGGTGTACGAGCAGGGGGCGCTGCGCATCGCCGCGCCGCAGGCCCTGGCCCTGACCGACACGCCGCCCGCCCTGGCCTGGCCCGCCGGCACGCTGACGCTGCAGCCGTTCACCGTGCAGGGTTCGCTGACGATGACCGAGACCTGATAAGAGGAGGAACGACCCATGAGCATCCAGGGCATTGCCCGCATCGAACTGACCGACGTCCACACCGGCCGCACCCGCGTGTGGGAACACAAAAACCGCGTGACCGGCGCGGTGCAGGAGATCTTTACCCCCCTGGGCCTGTTTACCGACAGCAATATGCTGCAAAAACAGGAGACCGGCGAGTGCGCCCTGCAAACGACCTACGGCGGCCTGCTTTTGCTGGACACCGCCGTGGGCAGCGACGAGGACGTGCGCTTTATCCCGCCCGCCGCCGGCGTGACCGGCACCGCCGTGTGCGGGTCGCAGAACAGCGGAGACAACCGCATCCGCGGCAGCTTCAACTCGGTGGAAAGCGACCTGGACCCCGAAAACGGCGTGATGAAGTTCGTCTACGACTTCGACACCCAGCAGGGCAACGGCACCATCGCTTCGGTCTGCCTGTGCCACCGCACGGGCGGCTACCTTTCCAGCTTTGACACCCACGCCAGCAACGGCGCCATCCAGTACGCCAGCTGGGAATGCTTCGACGGGTACCTCAGCGGCACCATCCTGACCTTCCTGACCGCCGCCGACCTGGCCTATATGCTGGAACTGGACGAGGCCAGCGATGAGCTGCGCCTGGCCAAGCCCGCCCCGCAAAGCGGCACGCTGCGCCTGGACCTGATCGCCTACCCGGCGCTTACCCGCGGGCTGGACCTGTTCTGGCCGCGCGGGTCGACCAAGCCGGACGAAAAGCGCCGCGAAGCGGTGACCCTGCAGGCTCCGCTGCTGGAATCCTCCAACGGCACGGCCTACTTTGTGGGCTGGAACTTCCGTTCGGAGGACCGCACGCTGTACATTACCAACGCCGGCGGCACCAGCGTCGAGGCCAACGGCACCTTCCAGGTATATGCCATCAACATCGACACCAAGCAGGAAACGCTGTACACCCTGACCAACCAGACCGGCGTGGCGCTGTACGGCCAGGGGGCCGGTTCGCTGCGCAACGGCGTGCTGAACCAGGACATCCGCCAGGCGCGGCCGCTGTACGGCTTTGTGTACGACGGCCATGTGTATATGCGCAGCAACGCCCAGAGCGGCGGCGCGTACCGCTGGTTCAAGATCGCGCTGGACGACGCCGGCGACGTGACCGAGATCCAGACCAACGGCCTGCAGCTGCCCAACGTACACGACGCCTACGGCGGGCGCATCTACTGCTACGCCGGCAACGGCTACGGCGGCGGCTACTACGGCACCATGCTGGACACCGGCAAAAACTGCATCCTGCGCAACGAGGTCTATACCAGCCGCTGCCGGTGGTTCAAGCGGTTCGACGTCCGCGGCCGCCAGGTGCTGCAGCTGCACGCCCTGGACAACGACAGCCACGAGCCCGGCCTGGCGCTGAGCATCCGCCAGAACTACCTGGCCACCGTCAACGACCTGGCCGAGCCGCTGCAAAAAACCGCCGATAAAACCATGAAGGTGACCTACATCCTGCGCAAAACCGCGCAGGAGGATGAGGAGACATGAAAAAAGCCGCGCCAAAGGCGCGGCGGCGGTCAGCCTTGCTGGTACAGGTCGATCAGGCGTTCGGTCAGGATCTGCGAAAAGTTCAGGTGCCGCTGTTCGGCAAAGGTGTTGAGCCAGGCCGGGATGGTCAAATTTTTGCGCACGGCCTTTTCCCCGTATTTTTCGGCATAGGCGTCCATGTCCAGCACCAGCAGGCTGGTAAATTCGCCCGGCTCCAGAGCCAGGGCGTCGGGGCGGCTGGCTTTGGGCAGCGGGCGGCCGTCCTCCATTTCGTCCAGCAGCCAGCCGGACGCGGCGTCCTGCGCCATGGTGAGCGCCTCGGCCAGGGTGCCGCCCTCGGTGATGCAGCCGGGCAGGTCGGGGACGGTAACGGTATAGCCGCTGTTCTCCGCACAGGGGGAAAGCACGGCGGGGTAGACAAGTTTCATAGCGGAAGCCTCCTTTACAACAGCCCGGCCGCCCGCAGGATGGAGCGCGCGGTCTTGATATCCAGGTCGCCTTTGTGCTGTGGTACGGTGATCTTGCCGGGTTTTTGAGGGTGGATGAACTGCTTGTGGGAACCTTTTGTGTTTTTGTGGATCCAACCATCGGCCAGCAAAAGCTTTTCGATCTCCCGCACAGTCATGGCAAACACCTCTCTTGTCTCTATTATACGCACTATGCGCACGATTTGCAAGAGGAAATTGGAAGGAGTGGGATCAATGAGGTTAAGTAACGGCGAAGTGCTGCTGCGCTGGCCCCTGGCGCAGCACATCATCACGGCGGGGTGGACCTACACGGACGGCAGCGCGCACAATGCCATCGACCTGCGCGCGGCGGTGGGCACCCCGGTCTATGCGGCGGAGGACGGCACGGTAGACTGGCTGCAAGCCTGGGACGGCCATACCAAGACCGGGATGCAGAGCTACGGCAACGCGGTGCGCCTGCGCCACGCCGCCTACAACGGCGGCACGCTGCAAACGCGGTACGGGCACCTGTCTAAGGTGCTGGTAGCGTACTGCCAGGCCGTGCGTGAAGGCGACCTGATCGGCTACAGCGGCGAGACCGGCAACTGCTTTGGCGCGCACCTGCATTTCGAGGTGATCTACAAGGGCACCCGCCGCAACCCGCTGTACTGGCTGGACGCGGACTTTGAGACCGCCAGCGCGGCGGTGCGCGCCCACCTGGGCAGCTACGTCAGCGTGGCGCGGCCGGCCGCCGAGGCCGCCTTGCAAACGCTGACCATCGGCCCCATGACCGCGGGCGACGTGGCCACCTTCCGCAACCTGGCGCAGCAGCTGGCCGTGCCCTGCACGGCGGCGCAGGCGTAAGGGGGGCTGCGGATGGAGTGGACTGTATTCACAGCACTGGCGGCCATCGCCGGCCTGGGGGCGACGGTGGGCGCGCCGGTCGTGCGCCTGAACGCCAGCATCACGCGGCTGACCGCGCTGCTGCAGGCGCTGGAGCGCCGGCTGGACGCGCTGGAGGGCGACC